>NZ_QRZD01000015.1:0-60372 GCF_003464565.1 Collinsella sp. AF14-35 | reverse complement strand
TGCGCCGACGCCCCTAAAGTAGACACACATTTTGTCCTATAAGCCGAAATGTGCCCAAAAAAGAAAAAAGCCCCATTGCTGGGGCTCATACCATCTAATGGCGGAGGAGGAGGGATTCGAACCCTCGTGACCTTATACAGGCCAAACGGTTTTCGAGACCGCCGCATTCAACCACTCTGCCACCCCTCCGCGTGGGGTAAAAACAAAGCAGGCTCAAAGGCCTGCTTTGGAATTAACTGGCGGAGAGTCAGGGATTTGAACCCTGGAGACGCTTTTGACGCCTACACGATTTCCAATCGTGCTCCTTCGGCCACTCGGACAACTCTCCGTTAAATGCGAAAGTCAGTATACACGAGGAATCGCAAAGTGCAAACAGAAAAGTTGGCATTTTTTGAAACGCTTGGCTTCGTGACGGGATCTAGGAGGCCAAAAACGGGCTCTGACCAGCATGACTGCATGCGGCAAATTGTTCAAAATGGGTATTTATAAACGACGCCGCACCAATTTTAGAAATATTTGAACGGTGTTGTGAACCACTGGTATGCATTTCGCGACCACAGCCTTGCAATTGCTGACCTGCGGTTTGATTTGGTTTGTATCCGCAGCGCCGTATCTTGTCCACAGTTCCGTCAAGCATTTGGTCAGCATTTGGTTGGAAGACGCATGAAGTGCCGTGTGAGTATGGACATATGTGGAGGTCATGAGGTTGTAGCTGCATATTCTTGCAGCCTGGGAGGTTGAAAGATATTATTACCAAGTCTTTTCCTGCTTCAGGCGCACCTTCACGACCTGAAGCCACATTTGCCCAGAGGAGGTGACAATATGAAGGCTTATGAACTGCTGTTCTTTGTTGACCCGTCGCTCGACCCCGAGACTCGTCTCGCTGTTATGAAGCGTATCGATACCACGATCGCTGAGGGCGCTGGCAAGGTCGACTCCGTTGACGAGTGGGGCAAGCGCAAGCTCGCCTACGAGATCAACGACCTCACCGATGGTGACTACACCCTCATCAACTTCCACGCAGATCCTACCCAGATCGCCGAGCTTGATCGCGTCCTGCGCATCACCGACGCTGTGGTCCGCCACATGATCGTCCGTCGCGACGACCAGGAGTAAGACTGTCGTTTTGGACTGGGCTTGTGCCCCAAGAGGAAGTAGTGAGTTATGAGCATCAATCGAGTGAACATCACCGGTAACCTCACGCGTGATCCCGAGCTGCGCGCCACCGCCGGCGGAACCCAGGTTCTGTCCTTTGGCGTCGCCGTGAACGATCGTCGCCGCAACCCGCAGACTGGCGAGTGGGAGGACTATCCCAACTTTGTCGACTGCACTATGTTCGGCACGCGCGCCGAGGCCGTGAGCCGTTTCCTGGCAAAGGGAAACAAGGTCGCGATCGAGGGCAAGCTGCGCTACAGCTCTTGGGAGCGCGATGGCCAGCGCCGGAGCAAGCTTGAGGTCATCGTCGATGAGATCGAGTTTATGAGCTCCCGTGGTGGCCAGGGTGGCTACGATCAGGGCGGTTACGCCCCCGCAGCTCCCGCGCCCGCAGCACGTCCTGCCGCACCGGTGGCTACGCCGCCCGCGGTCGACGTCTACGATGAGGACATCCCGTTCTAAGGGTTGTTCACCTATTTTTGAGTGAGAGGCGGCTTCGGATCGCCGAAGTTGCCAAACGAAAGGTATTTTGACATGGCTAATGATTTTTCTGCACGTCAGCCGCGTCGTAAGTACTGCCAGTTCTGCAAGGAGAACACTGAGTTCATCGACTATAAGGACACTCAGCTTCTCCGTAAGTACATGACCGACCGTGGCAAGATCAAGCCCCGTCGCGTCACTGGCGCTTGCACGCAGCATCAGCATGACATCGCCAACGCCATCAAGCGCGCCCGCGAGATGGCTCTCCTGCCGTACACCGTCCCCGTGGTTTCCTCTCGTGGCAACCGCGACCGCGGCTAAGAAGGGAGACGCATCATGAAGGTTATTCTTCTCGATGAGATCAAGGGCAAGGGCGGCGAGGGTGACGTCGTAGAGGTCGCTCAGGGTTACGCTGAGAACTTCCTGTTCCCCAAGAAGCTCGCTGTTGCCGCCACCAAGGGCAACCTCAAGCAGCTTGACGAGCGTCGCAACAACATCGCCAAGCGTGAGGCCGTCCGTCTGGCTACCGCCAACGAGACCAAGGTTGCCTTCGAGGGCAAGACAGTCACCGTTGACGTCAAGGTCGGCGACGAGGGCATCCTCTTTGGCTCCGTTACCGCCGCTATGATCGCTGACGCCATCAAGGCTCAGCTCGGTATGGACATCGACCGCAAGCGCGTCGAGCTCGGTAAGCCCATCAAGGTTGCCGGTGCCCACACCGTTGCCATCTCGCTGTACCGCGAGATCAAGGCCGAGGTTGTCGTTCTCGTCGGCGTTACCGCCGAGGAGCTCGCTGCCGAGGCTGAGGTCGAGGAGGCCGCTGAGGTCGCCGAGGCCGAGACCGCCGAGGTCGAGACTGAGGCTGCTGCCGAGTAGCATTTGCTGCAACGCAACAATCTTGTTCTAAGAAGGGCGCTCTGGGAAACCGGGGCGTCCTTTTTGTTTTTTGCGCTGAGTGAGTGTCATGGTGAACGTTGCGTCGAAGTCCTATATACAGGACCGTTCATCCGTTTGGTTCGGTGATGATTGGCGGCGCGCGGCGCGTTTTGGGACCGTGGCTGATACTATGGATGCTCGCAAGCGATATGAATGAGGATGCTCATGGCATATAACGATAGGGAGACCGGGCTGACGGTTGAGGACCGCGGCTCAAAGTTGGGTCTTCCCCAAAACCAAGATGCAGAGGCCAATGTACTGGCCGCTATGCTGCTATCGCCCGAGGTGGTCGAAGAAGCCCAGGTCGAGCTGCAGCCCGATGACTTCTACCGGCCCATTCATAAGACCATCTATACCGCGATGGTCGATATGTACAACAGCCGCATTCCCATCGACTCCATCTCGCTGATCGATTACCTGCGAAGCATCAACAAGCTCGATGCCGTGGGCGGCGAGGCCTACATTTTGGAGCTGATGGGTCAGACCCTGTCGCTCGTCAACTGGCAGCACCATGCCGCCATCGTGCGTCGCGACTCGATGCTGCGCGAGCTGATCGGTGCCACCAACGAGATCAACGCGCTGGCCTATAACGCCCCTACCGACACCAAGGAGGTCGTGGAGCTGGCCGAGAGCAAGCTGCTCAAGGTCACGGCGCGCGAGGTCAAGTCGAGCTACAAGACGTTGACCGAGTTTATGGTCGAGGCCTATAACGAGGCCGAGGAAGTATGCCAGGCCGGCGGCCAGGCTGCGGGCGTGCCCACGGGTTTCCCGTCGCTCGACCGCATGCTCATGGGTTTTCGCGAAGGCCAGCTCATCATCATCGGCGCCCGTCCTGCCGTGGGTAAGACGTCGTTCGCTCTGAACCTGGCACTTAACGCTGCCGCTGCTGGTTATACCGTCGGCTTCTTCTCACTGGAGATGTCGGGCAAGGAAATTGCCCAGCGTCTGATTTGCGCCTACGCCATGATCTCGATCAGTGACTTCCGCATGGGCCGCATTAGCCCCGAGCAGTGGGCCAATATCAACGAGGCCACGCAGACCTTGTCCAAGCTCGATATTCTGATTGACGATACGCCCGGCACCACAGTGACTGAGATTCGCGCCAAGAGCCGCCGCATGCTCCATAACAAGGAAAAGGCAATCATCATTTTGGACTACCTGCAGCTGGTGAGTCCTCCACCGGGACGCCGCTCCGAGAGCCGTACCGTCGAGGTTTCGGAGATGTCGCGTGGTCTTAAGATTATGGCCAAGGAGCTCAAGATCCCGCTCATCGCGCTGTCACAGCTCTCGCGTCAGGTCGAATCCCGTACCGGCAAGCGCCCGCAGCTTTCCGACCTTCGTGAATCGGGCTCCATCGAGCAGGACGCCGATATCGTCATGTTCTTGGACCGCTCCGCCGACGAGGCCGAAGCCTCGCGCGACGATCGACCCGACGAGGGCGTTACGCGTATCGTCGTGGCCAAGAACCGTTCGGGCCCGATCGGCGACGTCGACCTGATGTTCCTGCCGGCATCCACCAAGTTCTATGAGCTTGATGGGGCACATGCCGAGGAGTAGGACAGGCGCCCGTTGCACGGGTATACTGGGAATGTTTTGTGCTTCTGCGTGCCGGCGTGGCGCGTAGACAGTCCATGAATGTAAGGAGTAAACATGCCGTCAACCGTTTTGGTCGGTGCCCAGTGGGGCGATGAGGGCAAGGGTAAGATTTGCGACCTGGTCGCCGGCGACTTCGATGCCGTCGTGCGCTATTCGGGCGGCAACAACGCCGGTCACACCATCGTCGTCAACGGCAAGAAGTACGGCCTGCACCAGGTGCCCTCCGGCATCATGTATTCCGACCATGTGTCGGTGATCGGTAACGGCTGCGTCGTCAACCCCAAGGTTGTCCTTGAGGAGATCGATATGTTCGAGGCCGACGGCATCACCACCAAGAACCTCAAGATTAGCGGCAACGCGCATGTCATCATGCCGTACCACATCGACCTGGATGGCGCCTTTGAGCAGAAGCTCGGCAAGAAGAACATCGGTACCACCAAGCGCGGTATCGGTCCGTGCTATCAGGACAAGATGGCCCGCATCGGCCTGCGCATGCAGGACATGCTGGACGAGGCACTGTTCCGCGACAAGCTGGAGACCGCTCTCGCCCGCGTGAACCCTGAGCTCGAGCTCATCTACAACCTGCCCACCTACACCGTGGACCAGATTTGCGACGAGTACCTGCCGATGGCCGAGCGCCTGCGCCCCTACATCACCGAGACGAGCCTGCTGCTCAACAACATGATCGATGAGGGCAAGGACCTGCTGTTTGAGGGCGCCCAGGCGACGCTGCTCGACATCGACCACGGCACCTATCCGTACGTGACGTCTTCTAACTGCACCGCCGGCGGCGCCATCACCGGTTCCGGCGTGGGCATGAAGAACGTCGACCGCGTGCTGGGCGTCATGAAGGCCTACATCACCCGCGTCGGTTCGGGCCCCATGCCCACCGAGCTTTCCTATGAGTCCGAGGCCGGCCACACGCTGACCGAGGAGGGCTATGAGTACGGCGTGACCACCGGTCGCCGTCGTCGTTGCGGCTGGTTTGACGGCCCTATCGCCAACTATGCCTCGCGCGTCAACGGCCTCACCGACATCGCCGTGACCAAGCTTGACGTGCTTTCGGCTTTCGACACCATCAAGGTGTGCGTGGCCTACGACGTCGATGGCGAGCGCTACACCAGCGTGCCCGAGCATCAGGTGCGCTTTGAGCATGCCAAGCCCATCTACGAGGAGCTCCCCGGCTGGAAGTGCGACATCACCGGTTGCCGCAGCTTTGATGAGCTGCCGCAAGAGGCTCAGGACTACGTGGCGTTTATCGAGGATCTGGCACACACCCGCGTGACGTTTATTGGCGTTGGCGCTGGTCGCGAGCAGATCATCAACCGATTCTGGAAGTAATCGGGACTATTTGGTTATTGCGATATACCCCTTTGCAGCCCGGACGGGCGGCCGAGGGGTATATTTGCTTGCAAAGGGCTCGCGCGGAGCGGGCCATTCATCCATAGAGGAGGCACCCTTGAAGGCGGACACTCAAACCATCGACATCCTGTTGTTGGGCAGCGGCGGCCGTGAGCATGCTTTGGCAGCTAAGCTCGCAGCATCACCGCGCGCCGGCAAGCTCTACATCGCGCCGGGCAACGGCGGCACCGCGAGCTGCGGCGAGAACGTTGTTCTCGACGACTGCGATCCTGCGGCCGTGGCGGCGTTTGCGCAGAGCCACGGATGCGGACTCGTGGTAATTGGCCCCGAGGCTCCGCTCGTGGCGGGCGTGGCCGACGCCGTGCGCGCGGCGGGTATTCCCTGCTTTGGCCCGGGTGCCGAGGGCGCCCAGATGGAGGGCTCCAAGCTGTTCTCCAAGCAGCTCATGGAGCGTGCGGGCATTCCGACGGCAGCCTATGGTTCGTTTACCGACGAGGCTTCGGCTCTCGCCTACGTGCGCGAGCAGGGCGCTCCGCTGGTCGTGAAGGCCGACGGCCTTGCCGCGGGCAAGGGCGTTATCGTGGCGACCGAACTTGAGCAGGCCGAGGAGGCCGTGCGCGAGTGCTTTGGCGGCACCTTTGGCGATGCCGGCAACACCGTGGTTATCGAGGAGATGCTCGTTGGTCCCGAGTGCTCACTGCTCGCCTTTACCGACGGCAAGACCGTGCGCCCCATGGCCACCTCGCAGGACCACAAGCGCGCCCTCGAGGGCGACAAGGGACCCAACACCGGCGGCATGGGCGTCTACAGCCCGGTGCCCATCGTGACCGACGAGGAGCACGCCACCATGGTGGCGGTCATGGAGCAGACCGTTGCCGAGCTTGCTGCCGAGGGCATCGACTACCGCGGCTGCCTGTATGGCGGCTTTATGCTCACGCCTGCCGGCCCCAAGGTGCTGGAGTTCAATGCCCGCTTTGGCGACCCCGAGACGCAGGTCGTGCTGCCGCGCCTTAAGAACGACCTGGTTGAGGTCATGCTCGCCTGCGCCAACTGCGAGCTCGATCAGATTGAGCTCGACTGGCGTGACGAGTGGGCCGTGGCCGTTGTCCTGACGAGCGCGGGCTATCCCGGCAGCTACGAGAAGGGCAAGGTCATCACTGGTATTGAGGATGCCGAGGCCATGGAGAACGTGACCGTGTACCACGCGGGCACCGCCGTGGTGGATGGCCAGCTCGTGACCAACGGCGGCCGCGTGCTTGCCGTAACCGCTCTGGGTGACACGTTCGAGAACGCTCGCAACCTTGCCTACGAGGCCTGCGAGAAGATTGATTTTGAAGGCAAGACCCTGCGCCACGACATCGGCCTGCGCGCGCTGCGCGGCCGCGACGCCTGGGATGCCTAAAATCCGAGAGGAATGAGACGGATGGACGAGAAGAACGAAGAGCTCGTGGATGCGCAGATCGTTGAAGAGGGCAGCCGCATGTATGGGCACGCCGAGGGCGAGCCTGGCGGCGAGGTCGCTGACGAGCCGGCGCTGGTGCTGGGCGACGACGACCCGCACGATGCCGAGCTGCACGAGAAGATTCTTTCGGAGGAGTGCGCCTGGAAGGGCAAGATCCTCGACGTCCACCGTCTTGAGGTTGAGCTGCCCAACGGTCGCCGCAGCGCCCGCGATATCGTTCGCCATCCGGGTGCGGCGGCCGTTGTAGCGCTGACCGAGAGCGGCAAGATCGTACTGGTGCGTCAGTACCGCACCGCTATCGACCGCGTGACGGTCGAGATTCCCGCCGGCAAGCTCGATCCAGGCGAGGACCCGCTCGATTGCGCCAAACGCGAGCTGCATGAGGAGACGGGCTTTAGGGCTGATCGCATTCGCTTTTTGACGTCGATTGTCACGTCCTGCGGTTTTTGCGACGAGATCATTCACATCTACTTGGCTACCAAGTTGGAGTTTGATGCGCCCAACCCCGACGATGACGAGTTTGTCAACGTTGACCTGGTGCCGCTGCACGAGCTGATCGACGCCGTGCTCGACGGCAAGATCGAAGACGCCAAGACCGTCGTGGGCGCCTTGGCCTGCGACAGCATCGCGCATCGCCTTGGGGGTGCGGAGCTTTAACGAGCGGGGATGATCCCGCAGGTTTGTGTAAGTCAGCGAAAGTGCTCCATTTGAGACAAGGTGGCCCAAAAGAGGAGGGAAGCGTATGGATATACGCGACCGACGATTGAAGGCCAGATTGTCCAAATGGAGCACTTGCAGCGTCGAGACGAAACGCGGTTTGGTAAAACCGCGTAAGGTGATTATGCTGAAGAGGTTTCTTTCTTACTACAGGCCCCAGATGGGGCTTTTTGTTGCTGATACTGTTTGTGCTCTGGTGCTTGCCGCCATTGACCTTGCGTTTCCTATTATTCTGCGCAATTTGACCGGTGGGCTGTTTACCCAGGGTCATGCTGCCATTATGCAGGCGCTCGGTATGATCGCGGTAGGTTTGGTGCTGATGTATGTCATCCGCTGCGCCTGCCGCTATTTTGTGAGCTATTGGGGTCACGTGATGGGTGCGCGCATGGAGTCCAAGATGCGCGAGGACCTGTTCGACCAGTATGAGCGCTTTAGCTTTGCGTACTTCGACCGTAACAGCTCGGGCGACATGATGAGCCGCGTGGTCAACGACCTGTTCGATATCTGCGAGGCGGCGCACCACGTGCCCGAGTGGATCATCATCTGCGGCATCGAGATTATCGGCTCGTTTGTGATCCTCTTTACCATCGCCCCGGTGCTGGCGCTTGCCATGGCTGCGGTGACAGCAGCGTTTTCGGTCATCATGTTTTGGCAGAACATGCGCATGCGCGAGGTCTTTAGCGACAACCGCAAAAAGATCAGCGGCATCAATGCGCAGCTGCAGGATTCGCTGGCGGGCATGCGCGTGGTCAAGAGCTTTGCCAATGAGGAGACCGAGCGCTTCAAGTTCCGCGCCTCCAACAATCGCTATCTTTCGTCCAAGGAGAACATGTATCACGCCATGGGCGTCTATACCGCGACGTATGGCCTGCTCTCGGGTGTGCTCTATGTGATCGTGGTGCTGCTGGGCGGCTGGCTGGTCGCCCAGGGACAGCTGCAGGCGGTCGATATGGCGACCTTTGCACTCTATATTTCGCTGTTCTGCACGCCGCTCGAGACACTCGTCAATTCGGCCGAAACGTATCAGAAGGCCATCGCCGGCTTTAAGCGCATGGACGAGGTGCTCTCGACCGCGCCGGATATCCAGGACAAGCCGGGCGCTACGGATCTGCAGGTGACTGCCGGCGCCGTGGAGTATCACGACGTGTGCTTTAACTACGAGGACGTTGAGCTGGGCGAGGGCGATGCCGAAGAGCGTCCCGTTATCGACCATATGAACCTGTCCATCAAGCCCGGGCAGACCATCGCTTTGGTTGGCCCTTCGGGCGGTGGCAAGTCCACGACCTGTTCGCTGCTGCCGCGCTTTTATGACGTGGCTGCCGGATCCATTAGCATCGACGGTCAGGATGTACGCGATGTGACGCAGCAGAGCCTGCGCCGCGCTATCGGCCTGGTGCAGCAGGATGTCTACCTGTTTGACGGAACAATCGGCGAGAACATCGCCTACGGCAAGCCGGGCGCCACGGCAGAAGAGATCGCCGGAGCCGCCCGTCGCGCCAACATCGATGCCTTTATCGAGTCGCTTCCGCAGGGCTATGACACCGTGGTGGGCGAGCGCGGCAGCCGTCTTTCGGGCGGACAGAAGCAACGCGTCGCCATCGCGCGCGTGTTTCTCAAGAATCCCAAAATCTTGATCTTGGACGAGGCGACGAGTGCTTTGGATAACGAGAGCGAGGAGGCGGTGCAGGAGTCACTCGAGGAGCTGGCACGCGGCCGTACCACAATCATCATCGCCCACCGTCTTTCGACCATTAAACATGCCGATGAGATTGCGACCGTTGAGCATGGTCGCGTTGTGGAGCGTGGCACGCACGAGGAGCTTCTCGCCCGTGGCGGCACCTATGCCCGTTACTATCGAATGCAGTTCGAAGGTGCGCGTGCGCACGAGCTCGACTGATTGATATGACAGGAAGTTTATGGCTGACAAGAACCCTTTGACTCCGGAAGAAGTGACGGAGTTATTCTCCGAAATCGATGCATCCGGCGTCTTGGATCCCACGCTTGCCAAAAAGCGAACCGAGCGCATGCGTGAGAAGGAGGCTGCGGCCAAGCGCGGTGACAAAGCGGCGCTAGCGCAGCTGCGCAGCGAGGACCGCGCGAGCCAGGCAAAACATATCGACCCGCTGTCCGAGGACGATCCTTCGGGCTCGCAGGTGAGCCATACCATTACGAAGACCGCGATGGCCGTAGTCATTGGTATTTTGGTGCTGATCGTGGGCATGCAGATCGGCTACGGCGTGATGCGCCGTCTGAATACCGCCAACCTGTCCGAGAGCGTTTCGGTGGATACCGTCTCGACCGCGCTCAAGGGTGGACTCGAATGGGGCAACGGCTTTACGCAGTTCCCGCTCGATTTTTCTGTCGACGAGGCCGATGAGCGTACGGGCACGGTTGAGGTGACGGTGTTGGACACGTCGTCTGCCAATGAGCTCGAGCTGCTGTCCAACGGGCAGATCCAGGCCGCGGCGCTTGCGACCAACGCCCTGCTCAACGACAAGATTGACCGCGTGGTGTATAACGTTCACGCCTATATCGACGAGGATAGCAACATTCAGCACGATTCCTTTTTTGGCATGTTCCCCGCGCGGGGTCATCAGAGCGCCATTTTGACGTTTGTGTGGACCAAGAGCTCATCCAACGCCACGAGCATCGACTGGAAGATGCGCATCGTAAGCATGGACGACACCATTGCCGAGCGCATTCAAAAACAGGTGAACTCGGTTTCGTCGCTGATCGAGGACCCGGTGGTGAGCCAGACCAAGATTGACGAGGAAAAGGCCGAACGTGACCTGGAGCATCGTCTGCATGGCCGCGAGATTTTCCGCGGCGGCAAGCCCGATCGCTCACCGTCCGATCTGCTGGAACAGGACAAGAAAAAGTAAGACGCCATCATCCCGCGTGAGCCACAAGCCCCGCGGGATGATTTTTCTGGGACGGGGATTAAATAATCATTATGCATAGAAAGTCATAATTATCATTTCGTAAACAATTTGATGAAATTAACGCCATGAGGCATGCTTGCGGTTACAATACCGCGAGGCCTAACTACACACCTTTAAGCCGGTCCTGTGAGACCGGGAAGGAGAATTATGGCGAACAACCATACCGCGGGCGCTGCCGCCCGCACCTTCGCGCCCAGCGAGCTTTGCCAGCATATGCTGGCCAAAACCAGCAAGGGCACCTGCGGTCCCTGTATCCTGTATCTTGAGGATGGGACCATTTTTTATGGACGTGCATGCGGCGCCGAGGGCACCGCGACCGGCGAAGTCTGCTTCAACACCTCGCTCGAGGGCTACTTTGAGGTCATGACCGACCCGAGTTATGCCGGCCAAATTGTAACCATGACCTATCCGCAGATCGGCAATTACGGTATCGACGAGACCGATGTCCAGTCGGCCTTCCCTGGCGACGCCGTGCGCCCTGCGAGCGCTCCGGCTATGCGCGGCATGATCGTTCGCGACATGTGCGCCACGCCTTCTAACTGGCGCTCGGCCGTCAGCGTGCCGGAGTACCTGCGCGCTCACGGCATCGTCGCTATCGAGGGTGTCGACACCCGCGCTCTGGTGCGCCATCTGCGCGACAATGGTTCCAAAATGGGCATTATCTCGACCGAGATCTTCGACGTCGACGAGCTTGCCGAGCGTCTGGCCGCAGCGCCCACGCTGGTAGGCGAGAACCTGGTCAAGACCGTAAGTTGCCCCGCGCCTCACGAGTTTGTGGCCGCCGACCTGCCTGCCACGCATGACTTTGCGCTTGCGGTTGCCGCTCCTGCCCGTCAGAAAGTGGTCGCCTACGACTGCGGTGTGAAGCGCGGCATTCTGGAGGGGCTGGTCCGCGCCGGCTGCGACCTTACCGTCGTGCCGTGGGATACTCCCGCCCAGCAGGTGCTCGAGATGAATCCCGATGGCGTCTTTTTGTCCAACGGCCCCGGCGACCCCGACGCCGTGGTGGAGACCTACGAGCAGGTGCAGCAGCTGATCGGCAAGGTGCCGGTCTTTGGTATTTGCCTAGGTCACCAGATGATCAGCTTGGCCTGCGGCGCCCAAATGGAAAAGCTTAAATTCGGTCACCGTGGCGGTAACCAGCCGGTTATGAATCTGGTGAGCCGTCGCGTGGAGATCACCGCGCAAAACCACGGCTTTGGCCTGCTGTTCCCCAGTCTGGGCAAACTGATTCCGGAGCTTTCCGGCGGCGAAACCGAGCATGCGGCCGATGGCGACCTGCGCGCCTGGGTGCGCCGCGGTATCGCGCCGGTCGTGATGAACGAGCGCTTTGGCCGCATTCGTCTGACACATGTGAACCTCAACGACGGCACCGCCGAGGGCATCCAGCTGCTCGACGCCCCGTGCTTCTCGGTCCAATACCACCCCGAGGCTTCGCCCGGCCCCACCGATGCCCACTATCTCTTTACCGCCTTTACGCGACTCATGGACGGCGAGGAGAACTACCTGGACATCGACACCGCGAAGGACCGCCTCGCCGGCTGGAATTTCGCCGAGTCCGAGAACGCTGCGACCGAGGAGAACTAACATGCCGAAACGTACCGACATCAAGCGCATCCTCGTTATTGGTTCGGGCCCCATCGTTATTGGCCAGGCCTGCGAGTTCGACTACTCCGGCGCCCAGGCCTGCAAGGTGCTCAAGGAGGATGGCTTTGAGGTCATCCTGGTCAACTCCAACCCGGCGACCATCATGACCGACCCGGGCTTGGCCGACCGCACCTATGTCGAGCCCATCACCGCCGAGTTTATCGAGCGCGTAATCAAGAAAGAGCATCCGGACGCGCTGCTGCCCACGCTGGGTGGCCAGACCGGTCTGAACGCCGCCGTCGAGCTGGCGAAAGACGGCACGCTGGACAAGTACGGCGTCGAGATGATCGGCTGCGACCTGGCCGCTATCGAGCGCGGCGAGGACCGCAAGCTCTTTAACGAGGCCATGGCCGAGATCGGCCTGGAGGTCGCGCGCTCGGGCTATGCCTACAGCGTGGCCGACGCCGAGGCTATCGCCGAGCGCGTGGGCTATCCCTGCGTGCTGCGTCCGAGCTTTACCCTCGGCGGCGCCGGCGGCGGCATCGCGCACACCCACGAGGAGCTCGTCTCCATCGTGAGCCAGGGCCTTGAGCTCTCGCCTGCCCATGAGGTGCTGGTCGAGGAGTCCATCGAGGGTTGGAAAGAGTATGAGATGGAGGTCATGCGCGACCACGCCGGCAACGGCATCATCGTGTGCTCCATCGAGAATCTCGACCCCATGGGCGTGCACACCGGCGACTCCATCACCGTGGCGCCGGCGCAGACCCTCTCCGACCTGGAGTATCAGCGCATGCGTGTCGCCTCGCTCGCCATCTTGGAGAAGATCGGCGTCGAGACCGGCGGCTCCAACGTGCAGTTTGCCGTGAACCCCCAGACCGGCCGCCTGATCGTCATCGAGATGAACCCGCGCGTGAGCCGTTCGTCCGCGCTGGCCTCCAAGGCCACGGGTTTCCCCATCGCCAAGGCCGCCGCTCGCCTGGCCGTGGGCTACACGCTCGACGAGATCGTCAACGACATCACCAAGGCCACGCCCGCCTGCTTTGAGCCCACGATCGACTACTGCGTGGTCAAGGTGCCGCGCTTTGCCTTTGAGAAGTTCAAGGGCACCGACCCCACGCTCACCACGCGCATGAAGGCCGTGGGCGAGATTATGGCGATCGGCCGCACCTTTGAGGAGGCCTTCGGCAAGGCCATGCGCTCACTGGAGGACGGGCATCAGGGCATTTGTGCCGGTGGCAAGGAAGGTGCCGAGAAGCTGAGCGACGATGAGCTCGCTCAGGCCGTGGCAATCCCGACCGAGCATCGCATCTTCTTTGTGGTCGAGGCCCTGCGCCGCAGCTGGGACGTTGCGCGTATCCATGCCATTTGCGGCATCGACCCGTGGTATCTCAACCGCATCAACGACATGGTGCAGGTCCAGGAGAGCATCCGCGGCCTGCGTGTGGAGGATATCGACGCCGACGCGATGCGCCTGCTCAAGCAGTACGGCACGAGCGACGCCGAGATTGCCGCGCTGACCGGCTCGGACGAGCGCTTTGTGCGCGCCTATCGCAAGGGTCTGGGCGTGGTTCCCAGCATGAAGACGGTCGATACCTGCGCTGCGGAGTTTTCGAGCGCCACGGAGTACCACTACAAGACGTACGAGAACATCTACCGCACGAGCCCGGATGCCAAGAAGTGCGTGGCTCCCGACGAGACCACGCCGGCGGACAAGCCCAAGGCGATGATCCTGGGCGCCGGCCCCAACCGCATTGGCCAAGGTATCGAGTTCGATTACTGCTGCGTGCACGCGAGCTACGCACTGGCGGCTCGCGGCTTCGAGACCATCATGGTCAACTGCAACCCCGAGACCGTTTCGACTGACTACGACACCTCGGACCGCTTGTACTTTGAGCCGCTCACCTACGAGGACGTCATGGACGTTATCGATGTTGAGCGCCCCGACGGCGTCGTGGTGACGCTCGGCGGCCAGACTCCGCTTAAGCTGGCGCGCATGCTCGAGGAGAGCGGCGTGAACATCATGGGCACCAAGCCCGATGCCATCGACTTTGCCGAGGACCGCGAGCGCTTTGCCGCCCTGCTCGACAAGCTGGGCATTATGTATCCGCCGGCGGGCCAGGCAACCTCGTTTGAGGAGGCCGAGGCCGTGGCCGCGCATATTGGCTACCCGCTGCTGGTGCGTCCGAGCTACGTGCTGGGCGGCCGCGGCATGATGATCGCCTACGATGCCGAGCATCTGCGCGATTACATGGCCGAGGCTGCGCGCATTAGCCCCGACTACCCGGTGTACCTCGACCGCTTCCTGGAGGGTGCGATTGAGTCCGATGTCGATGCCCTGTGCGACGGCGAAGAGGTCTACATCGGCGGCATCCTGGAGCATATTGAGGAGGCCGGTATTCACTCCGGCGACTCTGCGACCTGCATTCCGCCGTTTAGCTTTAGCGAGAGCCTGCAGGCGAAGCTCCGCGAGACCACGCGCCGCATCGCGATGGCGCTGGGCGTACGCGGCCTGGTCAACGTGCAGTATGCCATCAAGGGTGAGACCGTCTACGTGATCGAGGCCAACCCGCGTGCCAGCCGTACCGTGCCGTTTATCTCCAAGGCCACCGGCGTGCCGCTGGCCAAGTGCGCGGCGCGTATCATGGCGGGCGATTCCATCGCGAGCTTGGGCCTGCCGAGCGATGAGCGTCAGCTGGACTGGTTCTGCATGAAGGAAGCCGTTATGCCCTGGGGCCGTTTCCCGGGCGCCGACGTCATCCTGGGGCCCGAGATGAAGTCGACGGGCGAGGTCATGGGTATCGCCAAGAGCTATCCCGAGGCATACGCCAAGACGCAGCTGGCGATCGACTACAAGCTGCCCGACCCGAGTTGCGGCAAGGTGTTCATTAGCGTGTGCGACCGCGACAAGCGACATATCCTTTCGGTCGCCCGTATCCTGCGCTATCTGGGCTTTGACATCTGCTCTACCGAGGGTACGGCGCGCGTGCTGCGTGGAGGCAACGTGACGTGCGAGATCGTGGAGAAGATTAGCGGCCCGCACGACGGCGAGCGCCCCAACATCGGCGACCTCATCGCCGATGGCAAGATCGCGGTGATCATCAACACGCCGTACGGTCCGGGCTCGCGCGGCGACGGCTATCTGCTGCGCACCGAGGCAGTGCGACGCGGTGTGACCTGCGTGACCGCGATGTCTGCCGCCAACACGTACGTGAGTGCCATCGAGGCGGTGCGTGAGGACCAGCAGGGTCACGGCAGCGCCAACGACATGGGCATGGACGTCATCGCCCTGCAGGACCTGCCGCAGCACACGGTGTAGGTTGAGCTGGCCGGCCGGGGCGGGGGGCTGAGTTTCCCCCTTCGCTCCGGCTGCAAGCAGAGTCGCTCAGTGAGAAACTCAGCCCCCTCCGCCCCGGCCTACGGTGACTCGGTTGCACCGTGTGCTGCCGAAGGGGCTTTGTGCGATGACTAGGGCTGAATAGAAAATGAGTGTGGGCGCCGTCGTTCGTTTGAACGACGGCGCCCATGTTTTGGATTTATTGGGCTGTGGCGGTGAAAGTTGTTTTGTCGGCGGCGATGTGCACGTGCAGCTTTGCCTGACCGTCGCAGCTGATGAGCACGCCTACCTCGAACGGGGTTCCCGTCTTGTCGTAGGTCGAACGCACGATGCGCATCGCCGCCTTATCGGTGTTCTGTCCCAAAAGACGCGCCTCATGCTTGTCGAGGTTGACCGTCTCGTAGACGGCATCGACGCTTGCGGGCAGGATGCCGGTCTTTTCCGCGATGTAGGCGTAGAGCGAGCCATCCACGTCTTTGCGCGTGAGCTCGGGGCAAAGTGACACGGGGATATAGACGTAGTTGAGCTCCATGGGTTTGTCGTTGGCGAGACGCAGGCGGCGAATCTCCCAGACGGGTGTCCCTTCGGGCACTTTGAGCCCGGAGGCGATGCCGCGGACGGCCGGTATGCTTGAAAAGGCGAGAATCTGCGAGCTCGGAACCCGTCCCGCTTCGCGCATCCGCGCGCTGAAATTCAGGGCCAGGTCGATGCCGGGTGCTGAAGTTTGGGGCTTGATGAACGTGCCCTGGCCGCGCTTGCGCACCACGCGCCCCTCGATGACGAGATCTTGGAAGCAACGGCGCACGGTCGCGCGCGATAACTCCAGCCGCTCACAGATTTCGAGCTCGCGTGGCAGCGGCGTCTTGGTGTCGAACGCCTGGCTGGCGATAAGCAGAGCGATTCGATGTTTAAGCTGGACATAGAGCGGCGTATCACCGCTGCGGTCGAAGGGTTCGGAGGCGAGAAACGAGATCATATCCATGGGGTACCTCCATGTCGTGGGCGTACGTGACATGGTCTGACACTGCGGGGCAAACCGGAGATGCCAGGCCCGATTCTTGCTGGTATGTATGGTGCATAAGGAACATAAAACATTTATCAGGCAATCTACCTGCTATTTTAAAAATAATTAGAAGAAAAAATAATTTAGGCACAAAAATAGTTGCTACCGTTAACCGATGAATAGTTGCCGTTCACAACTATTTTCTTGTACCGAACATGCCCCGGCGCAACAATAATCTCAGCAAAAAGCAAAGCCGTGCGACACACGGCAGGTCGAGAGGAGACCGCATGCGGTATCTGGTAATGGTCAGTCACGGAACGCTCGCTCCCGGACTGCACAGTGTCCTCAAGATGCTCGGCAATGACGCCCCGAACATCTTGTCGACGAGTCTCGTGGACGGCATGGGCGCTGACGAGTATGTCGAGAACGTCAAGGCGATGCTCGCTCCCGTTACCGCCGATGACGAGGTTGTCCTGCTTGGTGACATCCTGGGCGGATCGCCGCTCACCAATGCCATGAACACGCTGGCCGAGAAGGGTTTGCTCGCCCACACCATTGCCTTCGGCGGTATGAATCTGCCCATGGCTATGACCGCCATGATGGGGCTTGCCACCATGGACCTGGATTCCCTCAAGCAGATGATGCTGCAGGAGGGCAAGAACGGTATGTCCGAGCTCGTTGTCCCGACCGATGACGCCGACGACGAGGACGACGACATCTAGGCAGCGCATCCGCCCAAATTTTCGTGATGGAGCGGGGGTTAAGAGGAAAGACCCCCGGTGATAAAGAAAGGGAGAACGCATGATTTCGTTCATCCGTATTGATGACCGTATGATCCATGGACAGACCGTTACCCGTTGGGCCCTCGAGTATCCCTGCGACGGTCTTATCGCCGTCAACGACGCTGCAGCGTCCAACCCCGTGCTCAAGGAGGCCTACAAGAGTGCCTCGGGCAAGAAGACGTTCGTGTGGACCAAGGAGCACTTCAAGGAGGTCTCCGAGAAGGTTCTCAAGTCCGACACCAAGTACTTCCTGATCACCAAGAACCCGCTCGACATGAAGGAACTTCTCGTCGATTTTGGCTTTAAGCCCGGCATGGACCGCATCATCGTCGGTCCCTGCAACGATCGTCCCGGCACCACCAAGCTTGGCAACAACCAGTCGATCACGCAGGAAGAGGCCCAGGCGCTCGAGGATCTCACCAACGCCGGCTACACGGTCGAGTTCGCCCTTATCAAGGAGAAGTCCATCGGTGAGTGGCCCAAGTTCCGCGGTCAGTTTGGCTTCTAGTTAGGTGCCAGCCGCATTTTGGTATCTACAGCCCTTGGTGAAAGGGGCTGAGGAATAAAGAAAGGGGAAAGCATGGCAATCAATGCATTCCAAGCCGCGCTGTTCGGCCTGTTCGCCTGCCTGGCATCACTGCCTGGCATGGGCGGCACGACGATCGGCAACTACACTCTGGGTCGTCCTCTGGTCGCCGGCCTCATCGTCGGCATCATCATGGGCGATATGCAGACGGGTATCCTCGTCGGCGCTGCCATCCAGGTTGTCTACATCGCTCTCGTGACCCCCGGCGGAACCGTCTCCGCCGACGTCCGCGCCGTGTCCTATATCGGCATCCCGCTGGCGATCCTCGCCATCAAGAACTCGGGCATCGATCCCGCCTCCGCTGAGGCTGCCGGCATGGCCGCATCCCTCGGTGCCGCCGTCGGCACGCTCGGCACTGTGCTCTTCTATGGCACCGCCACCATCAACCTGGTGTGGCAGGGCATGGGCTGGAAGTGGCTCGAGAAGGGCGATCTCCACAAGCTCTACCTGGTCAACAACGTTCTGCCTTGGATCGGTCACATCGTCTGCTCGTTCCTCCCGACGTTCATCATCACCATGGGCGGCACCGCCATGGTCGACCTCATGAAGACCTACATGCCCATGGACGGCATCGCGATGAAGACGCTGTTTACCGTCGGCTCGCTGCTGCCTACCGTCGGTATCGCCATCCTACTCAAGCAGGTCATCTCTAAGCCCACGGACTTCCTGACGTTCTTCTTCGGCTTCACCCTGTCCGCTGTTATGGGCTGCAACCTGATCGCCGCTGCCGGCATCGGCTGCTTCTTCGCCCTGATCAACTATGAGATCGCTTCGCTCAAGATCGACCTCGCAAACGCTCCCAAGGCAGCTATCGCCTCGGGCTCAGATGATGAGGAAGAGGAGGACATCTAATGGCAGAGAAGAAAAAGCTCTCTAAGAAAACGCTTGCCAAGTCGTTCCGTAACTGGTCCTATGGCAACCTGACCTGCTTCTCGCAGGAGCACATGCAGACCTTCGGTTACCTGTGCGCCATGCTTCCGATTGTCGAGGAGCTCTACGACACGCCCGAGGAGCAGAAGCAGGCCCTCCAGACCTACTCCGCGTTCTTCAACACCGAGCCGCAGATCGGCACCATGATTGTCGGCGTCACCGCCGGCCTCGAGGAGGCTCGCGCAAACGGCGAGGCCATCGACGACGACGCCATCAACGGCATCCGCGCCGGCCTCATGGGCCCGCTCGCCGGCCTTGGCGACTCGCTGATCGTCGGTACCCTGATCCCGATCCTGCTCGGTATTGCCCTCGGTCTCTCGACCGGCGGCTCCCCGCTCGGCGCCATCTTCTATATTGTCGTGTGGAACCTGCTCATGTTCCTTGGCATGCGCTTTGCCTACAACCAGGGCTATGAGCTCGGCGGCAAGGCGGTCGAGGCCCTCGTCGGCCCCAAGGCCAAGGCTCTGCGTGATTCCATCGTGATGGTCGGTACCATGGTCATCGGTGCAGTCGGTGCTACCTGGGTCTCCATCACCTGCAGCCCCAACCTGGTGCTGCCCGGTGGCGGTAAGTTCCAGGACACGCTCGATGGCATCTATCCGCACCTGCTGCCGATGATCTTCATCATCTTCTGCTGGTACATGATGACCAAGAAGAAGGTCAACCCCATCGTTATGATGCTGATCCTCGTTGTGATCGCATTTGTGGGCGTTCTCATTGGCTTCTTCGACCCGGCACTGAGCTACTAGTCATCATCCCCTGGCCCCCTGTAAGGCCGTGCGGCCTCAACCGCACGGCCTTCTGATTTTGCGCCGCCCTTCAAGGGCAATATGGCCAGCGACCTCCATCGCCTACACGACACCCGCTATATTGCTCTTGAAAGATGACGTATTCGACAAACGATGCACTTGCGCATGATGCACACTTTGCACGAGGAGGACCATATGCACGAGAAACATGGACACGACCTTTCGCGCGACGACTTGATTCGCGAGGCAAAGATGCAGACCGATGCTATTCAGCGGCTCAATGTTTGGCTGCGCCTGGGCTATTCGCTCGTGGCGATTGGCTTTTTGATGGGGATGTGGGGTATGCAGGGCGGCCCCGGCTGGGGTGTCCCCGTGGGCATCGTGTGCCTGGTGGTGGGCACTCCGCTTTCGATCGTGCTTAAGGTCGGCACGACCAACGCCAAAAAGAATGTCGAGCGCATGCTCGAGGCCGCTGGTGTCGACGTTGAGGAGCTTATGCGACGCAAGAAGGACGAGCAATAGACTTCCGCGTTGGGGTATCATAAATAATTGTTGCGAATGTTAACTAATGTACGGCAAATGACGGTTTTATGGCCCTTCTAGAGTTGCAAAGGACAATATCCCCAGTGGATTACGATGACGTCGCTCGAAAACTGATTGTGTACTCACGTTCCCTTGCCAAGGGATCCTTGAGTGCTGCCGGCGGCGCCAGTGTGGGCGAGGCACCGGTTTTACAGTATCTATCGGGTATTGACGGTGATGTCATTCCCTCCGAGATTGCCAAGAAGCTGAAATTCTCCCGTGCGCGCATGTCGCATATCTTGGATTCACTCGAGAGTAAGGGTTACGTTCAGCGCAGGACTGATCCAAACGATCGTCGGCGTGTGCTGGTGAGCATTACCGAGGAAGGCCGTGATTTCGCGGCGAAAAAAAATGCCGAGAGTGTGGCATCGCTCTCGAAACAACTCTCAGCGCTCGGCGAGCACGATGCCCAGGAGCTCGTGCGCATCCTGAATAAAGCTTACAGCCTTACCTATGATACCGACGACTACCTGGACAATCTATAAGGATAAAGACAGACATTTAGGTGCATCTTGAAATGCACCCGGGACAGTTGTGCCCATCAGCCACCGTCAACATCTCATTCCAAACCAAATCAGCCAACGTACGTCATGGCAATCCCCGGTAGGTTGCAGGATGGCGGCTGAGCCTTTCCCTCGGGAAACTTCGCGAAGCCCAGTTCCCGAGGGAAAGGTATGGTCTGTGTAATACCAGACAAACAGTACATTTTTGCTAGATTGGTATTTGACTGAAGAACCAATTGGTATGGCTTATTAAGCCCACCTTGCCGTTGACGCTTATTTTGCTGCCGCTGGGAGAATTCCGAACTTGGGTGCGCAAGTGCTCCCATATGTTGATATGACCTAGTAGGTGGCTATCTGGTTACTACCAGTTGGCCCCTTGGTAACGGGTGGCCCCCATTGTGCGGAATGTACCGAACATCTCCGTTTGATACGTTTTCCCATGCTGCCGGGGGGGCGTCCTCGGCACCTCAGCATGTCGGAAGAAAGGAGACCAGATGCGCAGGAATTCCATTTTTACGAAACGGTGGGTGAAGGGAAGCGCGGTCCTCGTTGCCACTGCAGCGACGCTCGTGTTTGCCAATCCCCAGCAGGCGATTGCCACGCCACTCAAGGGCGTCGACTCGGCGACCGTGTCCCAGTCTGCCTCGAATGTCGTCGACATCGATTTCGCTGACGGCATCAAGGGCCGTATTACGTTCCTCGAGGACGGTATTTTCCGTTATAACGTCGACCCCAAGGGTGAGTTTTCCGAGTACGCCACGCCGCGTAGTAAGTCCCACACGGCTAAGATCCAGGCTCAGCCCGATACCTCGGACACCTACAGCAAGCCGAGTGCGACGGTTGCCGACAAGGGCGACACTATCGAGATCACCGGCGGAAAGGCGACCGTGATCCTGGACAAGGCGACTGGCAAGATGAGTATCAAGTCAGGCGACCGTGTCGTGGTTTCCGAGTCCGCGTCCCTCGACCTTGATAAGAAGGGTACCGTCCAGACGCTCGCCAAGGAGAAGTCCGAGAACTTCTTTGGCGGCGGCACCCAGAACGGACGCTTCCTGCACACCAACCAGACCATCGCCATCTCCAACACGAACAACTGGACCGATGGCGGCGTTGCCTCGCCCAACCCGTTTTATTGGACGAGTGACGGCTACGGCGTACTCCGAAACACGTTTGCAGAGGGTTCCTACGACTTCGGTTCCACGGACTCATCGACGGTCACGACTTTGCACAGCGAGAATGAGTTTGATGCCTACTACTTCGTGGCGACCAACGAGGGCGCTTCGAACGTGGCAACCGAGATGCTGCAGGACTACTACAAGGTGACCGGTAACCCGGTACTGCTGCCCGAGTACGGGTTCTACCTTGGTCATCTTAATGCCTATAACCGTGATGGCTGGTCAACGACCTCGGGTCAAAAGAAGTGGGAGACCAAGGGCAGCAAGTCCTCGAGCGAGAAGGGCGACGTTAAGTACGAGTCTGGCATGTCGACGGGCTACAAGCTCGACGGCACACTTGCGGCCGAGACGCTCAACGGTGAGGGCCCTACGGTTGATACCGAGAACATGAAAGCGACCGATTTCGACCGCCAGTTCTCTGCTCGGCAGGTTATCGATGACTACGAGGACAACGACATGCCGCTCGGCTGGTTCCTGCCGAACGACGGTTACGGCGCCGGCTATGGCCAGAACGGTTACTACAAGACCGGCGGCGTCAACTCCGACGGAGCGAGCTCGGCCGACCGTCTTAACGCTGTGCGTGCCAATGTCGACAACCTTAAGAAGTTCACCGAGTATGCCAACTCCAAGGGTGTGAGCACGGGCTTGTGGACCCAGTCCAACCTTGAGCCCGACAGCAACCCTGAGACCCCGTGGCATCTGCTTCGCGACTTCGACGCCGAGGTCAAGACGGGAGGCATCACTACCCTTAAGACCGACGTTGCCTGGGTTGGATCTGGCTACTCCTTTGGTCTTAATGGCATCAAGACAGCTTATGACACGGTGACGACCGGCGCTAACAAGCGCCCCAACATCATCACGCTCGATGGTTGGGCCGGCACGCAGCGCTTTGGTGGCATTTGGACCGGCGACCAGTATGGCGGTAACTGGGAGTACATTCGCTTCCATATCCCCACGTATATCGGTCAGAGTCTTTCGGGCAACCCCAACATCGGCTCCGACATGGATGGCATCTTTGGCGGCGACCCCATCATCTCTGCGCGTGACTACCAGTGGAAGACGTTCACGCCCTCTATGCTTGACATGGACGGTTGGGGCACCTACCGTAAATCGCCCATGACGCACGGCGATCCCTACACAGGCATCTCGCGCTTCTACCTCAAGCTCAAGGCGCAGCTCATGCCCTATATCTACACGAGCGCGGCCTCGGCGGCCAACATCGACACGGGTAACGGCGATGCCGGCCTGCCCATGATCCGCGCCATGCTGCTTTCCGACAACTCCGAGTACGCCGCAAGCACTTCGACGCAGTACCAGTATATGTTCGGTGAGAACTTCCTAGTGGCACCGGTGTATCAGGATACCCAGGCAGACGAGAACGGCAACGACATTCGCAATGGGATTTACCTCCCCAACTACGGCACCGACGAGAATCCCACCATCTGGATCGATTACTTCTCGGGTAAGCAGTATCGCGGCGGCCAGGTTCTCAACAACTACGAGGCTCCGCTTTGGAAGCTGCCGCTGTTTGTGAGGGCCAACGCTATCGTGCCGATGTACGCCGAGAACAACAACCCCGAGGCCGTGAGCGACACCAACACCAAGGGTACCGACCGCAGCCAGCGTATCGTCGAGTTCTTCGTCACCGAGGGCGACGGCACCTTTACGCAGTACGAGGACGACGGCTCCTCCATCGAGAACAACACGACTGAGGACGATTCCTACGGCACGATCGACAATATCTCCTACGGTGAGCATGTGAGCACCGTCTACAGCTCCAAGGCCGCAGGCGGCACCGCGACCTTTACCGCCGAGGCCTCGCAGGGCGGCTACAACGGCTACGACTCCAACCGCACCACGACCTTCGTGGCCAATGTGTCCGCCAAGCCCACGAGCGTTGTCGCCAAGAACGGCGGATCCGCACTCAACGTGGTTGAGGTCGACTCGCAGGAGACCTTTGACGCCGCGACCCCCGAGGCCGGCCAGGCGGTCTACTTCTACAGCGAGACCCCCAACCTCAACCACTACGGCAGCGATGCGGACGGCACCGAGGCCGAGCAGGGCGAGAGCTTTAACAACACCAAGATCACCACGAACCCCAAGGTCTACGTCAAGTTCGCGAAGACCGATGTTGCTGCAGCGGCGCAGACGCTTGAGCTGGGCGGTTTCGTGAACGCCGACGCCACGCTCACAGCCGATCGCCTCAACGAGAACCTCTCCGCACCCACGAACCTTACTGCCCCCGAGGACGCCACGACCCCAACGAGCATCAAGCTCACCTGGGGAAAGGTCGATGGTGCTACCTCCTACGACCTTAAGGTCGACGGCACTGTGTTTGCCGTGGGTGATGCGGCCGAGTTCACGCACACCGACCTCGCCTACAATAGCAAGCACACCTACCAGATTCGTTCGCGCAACGCCGAAGGTTACTCCGCCTGGAGCGATGTGCTCGAGGCGAACTCCGCACTCGATCCGTGGCGGAACGTCCCCGACGCCGAGGAAATCACCTGGGAGGGCTCACTTTACGGCAGCCATAAGGCCGAGCTCGCCTTCGACCATGAGTTCCAGTCGGGCGACGGCGGTTTCCACTCCGGTGGCAACGATCTGGGCAAGGCGCTTACCGTTGACTATGGACGCGCTTACAAGCTCGATAAGCTCGAGTACTATCCGCGCGATGACGCCGGCAACGGCACCGTGACCAAGATGCGTGTTGAGACGAGTCTCGATGGCGTCCACTGGACGAGCCAGGAGGTCGATTGGGCACGTTCCGCTGATTGTAAGACGGTAGCGTTTGACGGCACCGTGGCCGCTCGTTACGTGCGCATGACACCGCTCGCCTCGGTCGGCAATTTCTTCTCCGCGTCCGAGATTGCCATCTACAAGACCGACGGCACGGATGGCTTCGCCGTGGGCTCCAACCTCAACAAGGCCACGATCTCCGACGGAGACTACTCCAACATGAAGAACTATCTGGGCCTCGAGAATCGCGAGCCCGATACCCCGACGTTCGGTTCGCAGATCCGCGACCACTTCGCCGACCTCAACGATAACGGCGTTTACGACATCTACGATTACTCGTTCACCATGGCGGGTCTTGACGGCGGCACTAAACAAAAGGGCAAGGTCGCAGGTTCGCTCGCGGTGATTCCGAGCAAGACCGAGGTCGAGGCCGGTGATGAGATCACCGTTGATGTCTATGCGGCCGACGCCAAGAACGTCAACGCCCTGGGTGCCCTCGTCAACTTCAAGAGCGACCAGTTCGAGTTTGTGTCCGAGAGCATCGCGCAGGACGGCTCGACTGCCGGCATGGAGAACCTGTCTCGCGAGAAGGTCCAGTTCGTGGACGGAACGCAGACTATCAATCTCGCCTTTGCCAACCGCGGCGATGGCAAGCTCTACAACGGTACTGGCGCGGTGGCGAGTTTCAAGCTCAAGGCCAAGACCGCCGGAAAGGTCGAACTGCCCTCGACATCTTGGCTTATCGGCCCGGCATGCGACGCACTTGAGTTTGCGAGCGACGGCACGGTGACGATGCCGGACGTTCCTCAGCCAACGGTCGCCGAGTACGCCCAGGATGCCTTCAACATCACGATGACCAACGATGAGCTCACGACCGACGACGGGACCAACGTCGAGAAACTTATCCAGCAGAAGAGCTATAACGCGCTGTTCGATAATAACGAGGGCGACAACGGCTTTGAGTTCCTGTGGAACTGGAGTGGCAACTGGGACAGCGAGGGTAAGCTACCGAGTTACGTGAAGCTTCCCACCACGATGACATTCGCATTTAAGACGCCGTCGAAACTCGATAGCGTCGAGGTCGTTAACCGCAACGGCGGCAACGGAACCGTACAGAAGATCAAGGCCGTCGTGACGTTCGAGGATGGCTCGATCCAAGAGTTCGCGGGCGGGGAGTACGATTCCTTCCTGGCTCGCTACGCCTTTGACCTCTCTGCCGAGAACAAGGGCAAGAAGGCGACCAAGGTCGAGGTCACGCCGCTTGAGGCATCGGGTGACCAGATGCTCACACTGCGTGAGGTCAACTTCAACTACACGCAGGGTGTCGAGGCCATCGAGGGTGTCGAGCTAGGCAAGAACCAGACCGAGTTCTTTGAAGGCGACATTACGCCCGTCGACGCCAAGGCTACGCCTGAGAGCGCTGGCTACCCCTATGTGACGGTCGAGAGCTCCGACCCCTCTGTGGTAAGCGTCTCCGCTGTTCAGGCTGGCGATAGCGTGAGCTACTACCTGCGTGCCAACAAGGCCGGCAAGGCAAAGATCACGGTGGCGTCGGTACTCGACCCCTCCAAGACCGCATCCTATGAGGTCGAGGTCAAGGCTGGTGTCGATACCTCTGCGCTCGTGGCAGCGCTTTCCAAGGCCGCGGGCTACAGCGAGTCCGTCTACACCAAGGATTCCTATGCAGCTCTCACCACTGCGGTCGAGGCGGCTCGGAAGCTCCTCGACAGCGGCCAGGGCAGCTATAGCAAGAAGGATGTCGCAGACGCCACTGCCAAGATCGAGAAGGCAATCGACGGCCTCAAGATGCGCCCTGTCGATGAGAAGATCCTCATCAACACGCCCGAGAACCGCAAGAACGTCAAGGTGGCCGACTTCTCGAGTGAGGCCGACTACGAGGGCAGCAACGCCGTCAACGCTCTCGACGGCGACGAGCGGACGCTTTGGCACAGCGACTGGGCCCATGGGACCGGTATGCCCCAGTATCTGAGTGTCGACCTGGGCCGCGACTACGATCTCACCGACGTTACATTCCTGCCGCGCCAGGACGGCGGCACTAACGGCGATATCTTCGAGGCCGAGATACTGGTCTCCGACACTGCCGACGGTTATGAGATGGGCACCGCCGCGTCGATGGGTACGTTCGCCTTCGACAACGACGGCCGCGTGCTCACCGACCGTGGCGACTGGAAGCAGATGAGCTTTGGCGCCGCGCGCGGTCGCTACGTGACCGTCAAGGTGATTCACGCCGGCGGTGGCGACGTTGATGCCTACTGCAGCATGGCGGAGCTCAAGTTCTACGGTACGGCCGTCCCCGATCCGGTGGCGAAGGATGATCTCGCTACCGCGATCGAAAAGGTTGATGCCGAGGTTGCTGCCGGCGACCTCAAGGCCGGTGACTACACCGAGGCCTCCTGGACGGCGCTCGAGAAGACCCCGGTGGTCCCGGTCGAGAATCCGACTAAGAAGCAGCTCAAGGCCCTGGTCAAGCAGGCGAAGGAGACTGACACCAGGGGCAAGACGGACGAGTCTGTCAAGGCCCTGACGGATGCCATTACCTACGCCGAGGACGTCTTGGGTGATGAGAATGCTTCCGACACCCAGCTCCAGGCGGCCTATGACCAGCTCAAGCTGGCCATTGAGAGCCTCAGGGATGCCGACTCCGGCAACCAGGGCGGCTCGGGCAACCAGAGTTCCGGCAATGGCTCGAACGGCGGCAACCAGGCGGGCAAGCCCGCAGGCGACAAGGCCCAGGGCAGCAAGAAGAACGGTTCGGCGATCCCCAATACCGGCGACCAGACGGCGGCGACCGTCGTGACCGTCGGTGGTCTCGGCGCCATCATCGCCGCGATCGGCGCTTTCTTCCATCGTCGCAGCAAGGCCAAGTAGCCCCAGCAACAGCTAAGCAAGCGTGCCCGCCGTCCCACCCAAGGACGGTGGGCATGCTTTTTGAATGTAGGCGGAAAGCTCCGACCCTTCGGCCTTAATCTCGCAAAGCATTCCGTCTCTCACCGAACACATCGGCATCGGTGGCTATACTTGAATTATTTGCAGTTAAGGGTCGCGGATTCGCTGCGTCACCGCTCTCAACAGGAGGTCTATGTTTATGGCAGATCAGAAGCCGGTTGTCGGGATCATCATGGGTTCCAAGTCCGATCTGGGCGTTATGGAAGGCTGCACCGCCGAGCTCGAGGCACTGGGTGTGCCCTATGAGCTCGTCATTGCGAGCGCGCACCGCACGCCGGCGAAGGTCCACGACTGGGCTTCGACTGCCGCCGATCGCGGTATCAAAGTGATTATCGCCGCCGCCGGCAAGGCCGCTCACTTGGGTGGTGTCGTGGCTGCCTTTACGCCGCTGCCGGTTATCGGCGTGCCTATGAAGACGAGTGACCTGGGCGGTATGGATTCGCTGCTGTCGATGGTGCAGATGCCTTCGGGCGTGCCCGTGGCCTGCGTTGCCATCAACGGTGCCAAGAACGCCGCCATCTATGCCACACAGATTCTGGGTGCTTGCGACCCCGAGTACCGCAAGGTTATCGAGAAGATGAAGCAGGAGATGGCTGACGCCTAAGCGTTCCGCCGTTTCACCGCAGTATAAGGAGAGCCATGTCCGATTATCAGGGAAAACGATTCAAGGCTTCTCAGATTCCCGATCCGTCGAAGCCGGGTGCTGCCCGTGCGGCACAGCAGGGTCGGACATCCTCTCCTCAGCAGCCGCGCGCGCCGCGCCCCGTGACACCGGCGACGCATCGTCGACAGGACGCGCCGGCCGCATATCGTCCTTCGTCTTATAGCTCCGCTAAGAAGCCGCCCCGGTCTTCATCGCATGCCGCGCCGTCGGATCGCACCGAGCCGCCGCGCAAAAAGCGCCACTCCATTATTCCCATTCTGCTCATCATCATCGGTATCGGTCTGATTGTCGCCGCCGCCGCTATTTTTATTAATGCCCAGATTGGCTATAAGCAGGCGAGCGATTCGTATCAGAAAATCGAGAAGCAATATGTAAGCGATAAGGACGCCAGCGGCGTGCCGATTATCGACTTTGATGCGCTTGCTCAGACGAACCCCGAGATTGTGGGTTGGATTTACGTGCCGGGAACCAACATCAACTATCCCGTGGTGCAGACCAACAACAACTCCAAATACCTCAACACGCTGTTCGATGGCACGTCTAACGCCTCGGGTGCCATCTTCTTGGATAGCGATGACACCGCGCCGGGAATGGTCGACCAGCAGACCACGATCTACGGCCACCATATGAACGATGGGTCGATGTTCAACGTGATTTCGGATACGACTGACCAGGCAACGTTCGATAGCATTGAATATGTGTACTACATCACGCGCGATGCGACGTATAAGTTGCGTCCGCTGGCGACCAAGGTGGTCGAGGACACGTATGCCAAGGCGCGCACGACCAATTTTGAGGGCGACGACGGACTCAAGAACTACCTGTCCGAGATGCTCGACGGCGCTTCTGCCGTGGCGAGTGATGCCACCGATCGTGCCGCTTCGGCAACTAAGGTTGTAACGCTTGTGACCTGTCGTTCGCTGTCGCTGAGCAACACACGCGCCGTCATGGTGCTCACGCCGGTCGAGGAATAAGTTGTTCGAGAGTAGCTAAAAAGGCCCCGTCCCAAATTGGCTACTCGACGACGGTAAGGGAGAAATGATGCTCGAGAGTGGCAAATTGATGCCTTCGATTGATGCTTGGCTGCGCGAGGCCAAGGCCGATGCTTCGGCGGCAGGCTGTGGGATGTATCTGACGCATAACGGTGTGGTGCGCGCGACGCCCAAGGCTGAGGTGCGCGGAGTCGAGACCGATGGCGTGGCGCCTGGGCATAAGGTGGGCGGCATGGTGTTTGGCTTCGATGCTCAGAAGGTGCAGGCTGCTATCGAGGCGACGCGTGCGATGCCGGGTATCGGCTATGTGCGTGTGTGGCTGGCAAGCGGCGAGCTTGCCGTAGGTGACGACATCATGCTCGTGCTCATCGGCGGGGACATTCGCCCGCACGTGGTCGATGCGCTGCAGGCGCTCGTTGGCACCATTAAGAACGAATGCGTGAGTGAGGTCGAGCGCGAGGCGTAGAGGCTTGCGTCGATAGAAGGATCGTTTATAAAAATGCCCACCGGTACGTGTGATACCGGCGGGCATTTTGCGTTTTGGGCGCGGTGGGCGCTACACGCGCGTCGCATCCTTGGGGCTCATGGTCATGCTCTGGAAGCGGTTTTCCATGTACTCGTTATCGAAGTGCTCTCCGTAGAACTGTGCGACGGGAATGTCCGGCTCCGTGTCGTTAACGCGCTGGTACCAGTAGTCGAGCGACTGCAGCGTCATGACGCCGTCGACCAGCATGATAACGGTAAAGATGACGGTGGCCGAGTAGCGGCTCTTCCAGGGGATCTTGTTGATAAGCTTAAGCAGCCTCGGCAGCAGCAGCTTGATCCAGATGAGGCCGCCCAGGCCCCACAGGCAGGCGAAGCCCGTGCAGGTGCGTCCGCCCGTGAGGACCACGAGCGGATCGGGCAAACCGAACAGCGTTATGTGCGAGTAGCTCCACGAGACCACGCCAAACGCGGTCTGCATAAACCAGCCCACGAACACCTCAAAGCTGGCGCCGAGCAGGGCGCTCACCAGGAAAATGATGATGGGGTTCTTTTTGTAGAAGCGGTTAAGCACCATGGTCATGAGCACGGCGCCAAATCCGTAGATGGGGCTGAAGGGGCCAAACAGCATGCCGGCGCGGTTCTGATAGACGCCCGGGTCGTCGACCGTCATGTGCCAGATGTCCTCGGCGATCAGGCCGAGTATGCAGCAGACAAAGAACACCCAGAACAGGTTGAAGTAGTTGAGCTTGATGTAGCCCTCGCCGGTTTCATCGCGGCCGAGCATGCCCTCGGCGGCGGCGTCGCGGTCGAGCATCTCCTGCAGGCGGCGCTGCAGTTCGCGCTCCTGACGCAGCGTGGGGTCGACGGTTGCCGAAAGTGCAACAAGGATGCCGAGCTGGATCGCGGGACGCAGCAGGAAGGGCCCGATGCCCTGGAGCATCACGTCGACCAAAAGCTCGACGACGGTGAATGCAATAAGGATGTAGGACAGGCGGGCGGCGTTGCGGCGCTGGTTTTTGATAAGGTCCAGGCCAAAGATGATTAAGATGACGGCACTTGCCGCAGAGAGCATGATGCCGGCGACGATAAGGCCGACTGCGACGAGCGTGTTGTCGCCGAGCTTTTCGGTGGCGTTGCCGTTAACAAGTGCCGTGATGACCTGCCACATAAAGGCAGCGACCGACGGGAGCGTGCCCACGCCGGAAAGGATGCACAGGACGGCGTACACCTTAATGATGAGGGGAATCTTCTTGACCTCTGTGGCGCTGGGGACGCTGGGGTCGAGTTCGTTTCGATCCATACAGAACCTTTCTCGCTTTGTTGTAGGTTATAAGGATACGCCGCCGACCTGCCAAAAGACAGGGCGAACGTCCCAATTGCAACTTTGTAATCCCCAACGGCGGACGCGGCGGCCATCTGGGGGCGCGGGCACTTACACTGGACAGACCGATAAAATGTTTGGCAACAAAACTGATTATTAGCTCGGTGGGCTTTTAAAAAGCGCTGCTCATGCGCTGGGGAGCACGTCGCGCCGTGCGTATAATAAGGCGGGTAACGCCAAAAATACGAGGCTCTGAGGGGATACCATGTCTCAAGAAACCATCCGCGCGGCCGAGCGTGCCGCGGGACAGGTGAACACCATGTCGACGTATGATCCGGACTCCGACCAGCTGCATGAGGAATGTGGCATTTTCGGCGTATGGGCGCCCGATCGCGACGTGGCTCGACTGACGTACTTTGGCCTGCGTGCGCTGCAGCACCGTGGCCAGGAATCGGCTGGAATCGCCGTGGGTGACGGCGGCACGGTTATGGTCCGCAAAGATCTGGGCCTGCTCGACCGCGTGTTCTCCAACGCCGACCTGTCGACGCTCTCCGGCCAGCTGGCCGTGGGTCATGTGCGCTACGGCACTGCCGGCGCCAAGAGCTGGGAAGCCTCTCAGCCGCACCTCTCTACCATCAATAGCGTCATTATCGCGCTCGCGCACAACGGCACCCTCGTCAACACCGACGAGCTGCGCCGTCAGCTGATCGAGCTGGGCGTGCCGTTCCTCTCCAATTCGGATTCCGAGGTCGCGACCAAGCTTATCGGCTACTTTACCCAGCGTACGGGCCACCTGCGCGAGGGTATTCGCAAGACCATGGAGCTCGTGCGCGGCGGCTACGCCATGACGCTCATCAACGAGCAGGCGCTCTACGCATTCCGCGATCCACACGGCATTCGCCCGCTCGTGCTGGGCAAGCTGGTGGACGAGGGTCTGGACCAGGCCGATGCCGCAGCCGTTTCGCAGCTGCCGTCGCAGGACGGCGCCGCGACGGTCGACTCCGCCGTCCGTGTCACGCGCGCCGGCGGCTGGGTCGTTGCTTCCGAGACCTGCGCACTCGACATCGTGGGTGCCGAGTACGTCCGTGACGTCCGTCCCGGCGAGATCTTGCGCATCAGCGCCGAGGGCCTGGTATCCGAGCAGGGCGTGCCTGCAGCCGAAGAGCCCGCCAACTGCATCTTTGAGCAGGTCTACTTTGCCCGCCCCGACTCCATCATGAACGGCAAGAGCGTCTATGCCTGCCGTTACGACATGGGTCGTCAGCTGGCACATGAGGAGCCTGTCGAGGCCGACCTGGTCATCGGCGTGCCCGACTCCGGCCTGCCGCCTGCGGAGGGGTATTCGCACGAGAGCGGTATTCCCTTTGGCGAGGGCCTTATCAAGAACCGCTACGTGGGCCGTACGTTTATCGAGCCTACGCAGGAGTTGCGCGCCATGGGCGTGCGCATGAAGCTCAACCCGCTGCGCGACAACATCGAGGGCAAGCGCCTGGTCGTCATCGACGACTCCATCGTGCGCGGCACCACCATGGTGCAGCTCGTCAAGATGCTGCGCAACGCCGGCGCCAAGGAGATTCATATCCGCATCAACTCGCCCGAGGTCATCTGGCCGTGCTTCTACGGTATCGATACCGACGTGCAGTCGCAGCTTATCAGCGCCAACAAGACGGTCGACGAGATTTGCGAGTATATCGGCGCCGATTCGCTGGCCTTCCTTTCGGTCGAGGGCCTGCTTAAGGTCATGCCCAAGGGCGGTTACTGCGATGCGTGCTTTACCGGCCGCTACCCCGTGGCGATTCCCGAGAGCTTTGGCCGCGACAAGTTTATGGAGGGCTTTAAGCCCCGCAACCTGGACAAGCCGCTGCACTTTGACGACGACGCCGTGATCGAGAAATACGACGACCGCAGCTGGGAAGAGGAGCACGGCGAGGCATAAAACCTGCCATATGGGGACAGGTTTATTTTGGTAGGTTTTACCTGCTGTTTTGTTGATATGACGGCGCGTGCTGTTATGGCGCGCGCCGAAATGAACGCAACTATGAGCACCGTTTGGCGCCCGTGCGGCGCCACGGTAGTGGGAGAGGAAGGCTCAGATGAGCGACAGCAAGCATGTGACGTACGAGGACGCCGGCGTCGACACCGCCGAGGGCGGTCGCGCCGTCGACGCGATTAAGCAGATGGTCAAGGACACTAACCGTTCCGAGGTTATCGGTGGCATCGGCGGCTTTGGCGGCCTGTTCTCGGCCGCCGCGCTCAAGGATATGGAAGACCCGATCCTGATTAGCGGTACCGACGGCGTGGGCACCAAGCTCGTGCTCGCCCAGATCATGGACCGTCACGAGACGGTTGGCCAGGACCTGGTCGCTATGTGCGTCAACGATATTCTGGCTTCGGGCGCCGAGCCGCTGTTCTTCCTGGACTACGTTGCCATCGGTCACATCGAGGCCGAGCACATGGCAAAGATTATCAAGGGTGTGGCCGACGGCTGCAAGCTCGCGGGCTGCGCGCTCGTGGGCGGTGAGATGGCCGAGCACCCGGGCGTCATGGCTCCTGCCGACTACGACCTTGCCGGATTTACCGTGGGCGTCGTCGACCGTCCCAAGATGCTCGACCCCGCAAACGTCCGCCCGGGCGATGTGATCCTGGGCCTGCCTTCCACCGGCGTGCACTCCAACGGCTACTCGCTCGTGCGTAAGGTCATTGGCGTCGACGGCGTTAAGCCGGGCACGCCCGAGGCCGTCGCTAAGGCCGAGGAGCTGAGCCGTCCGCTCGAGGAGCTCGGCGGTGCATCGCTGGCAGACGCTCTGTTGGCCCCCACGCGCATCTACGTCAAGCCGATCCTGGAGCTGCTGCGCGGCGGCGCCAACGTGCACGCCATCGCCCACATCACTGGCGGCGGTATTACCGAGAACCTCAACCGCGCGCTCGCCGACGACGTCGACGCCGTGGTCACCCGCAACGGCGCCGAGATGGGATGGGACGTTCCGCCCGTCATTACTTACGTGTCGCGTCAGGCCGAGCTCGCGCCCAACGAGGCATGCAAGACCTTCAACATGGGCGTCGGCCTGTGCCTGATCGTCGCCCCCGAGGACGAGGCCGCCGTGACCGAGGCCCTGGTCGCGCTGGGCGAGAAGCCGTTCCGCGTGGGCGAGTGCGTCGAGGGTTCCGGTAAGGTCGTGTACTCCGATGAGCGCTAACGAGCAGATGGCTGCTGGTGAGGGCCTGGGCTATGTGCCCTACACCCGTCCGACCGGCACTGATACGGCTGAGCCGCTCAAGATTGGCGTGCTCATCAGCGGTTCTGGTACCAACCTGCAGGCGCTGATCGACCTGATCGCTGCCGGCAAGCTCAACGCTTCGATTGAGCTCGTGGTGTCGAGCCGTCCTTCGGCCAAGGGGTTGCAGCGTGCCGAGCGTGCGGGTATCCAGACGCTGACGCTGTCCAAGGATGTCTATGCCGACCCCATCGCCGCCGACGAGATCATCGCGCACGAGCTGCTCGAGCGCGGCTGCGAGTATGTGGTCATGGCCGGCTACATGCGCATGGTGCACACGCCGCTGCTGGCGGCGTTTCCCAACCGCGTGGTGAACCTGCATCCGGCGCTGCTGCCGAGCTTTACCGGCGCGCATGCGATCGACGATGCCTTTGCGCGCGGCGTCAAGGTGACCGGCGTGACCGTGCACTTTGCCAACGAGGTCTACGACAACGGCCCCATCATCGCCCAGCGCGCGCTGGCTGTCGAGGAGGGCTGGGATGTCGACACGCTCGAGGAACACATCCACGCGATTGAGCACGTACTGTATCCCGAGGTCGTGCAGATGCTCGCCGACGGCCGCGTCCACGTGCTGGAGAGCGGCAAGGTGGCTATCGACCCGGCGCGCTAGCGCGTGTAAACAGGTCACCTAGGTTTCTTTGTGACATAAGCAATCGAAATAGCCGCTTGGGGCATATGGAACCACATGTGCCCCAAGCGGCTTTTACCATCTCTTCGATTTCGGGCTCCTGATAACGTGACAGGTGGGACCGAAAAATGGGGGGGTGGTTGGCTGCGCGCATGATATGGATATCAGCGGCGATTTCTCCATCTCGGTAAATAAAGATGGCTTCAAGTTCAGTATCGGTTCGAACTTCGAGGTAGCAACCCTGTTCAACGATTTTCTTGCACTGACACCCATGTCATGAGCAAGGATAACTAGCCGGTATAGAGTTGCTTGAGCGGGTATGCGTCTGTTCAAGTGACCCATCGATTTGTTTAAGAAATAGTTAAACTACGAAACAAACGGCACGTGGGTAACTCACGACTCAGCGAGAGTAAAAGGAATAGGAGAAGAAGGTTCATGTTTTGCCCCAAATGTGGCAGCAAGATTGGTGATGATGCGCGGTTCTGTACCGAATGCGGTCTGCCCTTGGGCGGGCTCTCGGGCAAGACTGCGGCCGAGGAGGGGCCCAAGGCCGAGCCGTCGGAGCGAGAATCATCGTCCGCTGAAGTCATAATGGAACCCACAGATACCGAAACGGACTCTGCGATAGGATCCGCGAATGCCGAGTCCACAGCAGAACCGAGCCCCGAGCCGGTCTCGAAGACCGCGAATAGCGGTCACTCCCAGATGTACAACTTCTTTATGCAACGCTGTCAGGTCGGCAACCGCCTAGTGCCGCAGTTTGCTATCATGATCGCCGCATTTATCGCCGCTGCAGGCATCGCTTACGCTGCTTTCATGCTCTACAAGAACGTCATCGAGCCCAATCTCCAGCAGCAATCCGTGCAACAGGAGCAAGCGACCGAAAGGCCCAAGAAGGACGAGAGAGCGGTCGAAGAAGTTGTCTATACGTTGGAGGCAAAGTCATTGACGGCGTCTGCTCCGGTCGACCCTATGCTCGAACAGGGCGAGCGGAGGGACATGGAATGGTCCTATCCGCAACTTAAGAGCTCCACCAAAGACGACGTTGCAGACAAAATTAACAAGGCGATTCTCGAGCCCCTTCAAATTGATGCGGAGCGAACGAATCGAGCATCAGATAATGAGCAATCAGATGCTGAGTTGTACCCCGACGGCGAATTTCCCTGCATATCGAGAAACGTGACGGTTACGTACATGGATGAGAACTATTTCTGTATCCGTGACGAGCGCTATTCGACGGGATGGGGCCCGCATGGCGGCACGGTTGTGACTGGTGTTATTTTTGATTTGCATACGGGTGATACTGTTAGTCCTCAGGATATGTTTGGCATTGATACCGAGGATCTTGCCAGTTCTATGAGTTCGGCAGTTTGGCCGTATCTTACGGAAATAGGCAGAGACAGAGAGTATCCGTCTGACTACAACTCTATGCTCATGCGGAGCAATTCTTCAGACTATTCAATCAAGGGTTCAACATGCTTGTATGTGACATCCAAGGGGCTGGTGTATCGCACCGAAGACTATGAGCTCGGTACTTTTGCGGACGGCAATTGCGAGATTTTGGTTGCGTCCTGGGATGATGAGTCTCAAGTTGGGTCCGAAGTAACCCCTGATGAGGTCAAGGACGGTACAACGGTGAAAGTCGATAAGGAGGACTAACATGTTCTGTCCCAACTGTGGATTTGAGCTTGATGGCGATTTGCGATACTGCACCGAGTGTGGCTATGCACTCGAAGATGCAAAGGCGGTGCTGAACTCTGCCAGCAACGAAGTGGCAGAAGAGCCTTCCGTTATCAATGAGGCTGCGGAAGAGATTTTCGCTAGTGACGAAACGGAGAAGGAGCCTTCCGCCGGTGCCGAGGCGGGGGAGGAAAAGTCGCCCGTGGAGAGCGAGCCCGTAGCGGACGAAGAAGACGACCGGCCCAAGGACGACGTGTCGTCCGATGCAACGCCTTCGATTCCAGCCGTGCGCGCCGACCGGCCAAAGCCGAGCAATCCGGTCGCCAAGCCCGTCGCGGCGCCAGCCCCTGCGCCTGCGGCGAATGTATCCGCACAGAAAAAGGACCCCAAGGCGCTCTATATCGTCGGTATCATCGTTGGCCTGGCAGCCATTGCCATCTTTAGCTACCTGCTGTTCTTTAGCAAGTCCAGCGACGACGTTGCCCATTACGGCCAGGACAAGGCCATCGTGGTAGCCCAAGAATCCAAGATTACCCCGACCGACGCAAAGGGCGAGAAGATCAAGAAGTACTCGGTGACCCTGAACGGCGACAACGGCTACAGCACCAATGCTGAGGTTAAGGGTGACGAGGGCTTCACGGTAAGCCAGCTTCCCGATATCAAACCGGGAAAATATACTCTTACCGTTAAGGACTCCAAGACCAAGGTTGAGTGGAGCGTTCCTGTCGAGGTGGTTGACAATTCCAAGTCCGATGAGGCCGTGAAGGATGTTTCGCTCGAGGTGCCTAAGGCTGACAGCGCAGACGCAAAGGCGGACGAGGGCGACAAAAAGGACGGAAACGCCGCTGCGGACAATGCTGCTGCATCCGCTGCCTATAAGCAAAAATGCCAGGAATATCTTGCGCGTTATGGTGAACCTCAAATGGTTGAGATTGAGGACTATATGTCAGCCCTTAGAGGTTTTTGCTTGGCTGATTTGGTTGATTTCGACAACGACGGCGTTTCTGAGCTCGTGACGGTTGTTAACGATATGAGCGCGGACGATATGAAAAGCGCCTGGGACGGAAATATTGAAGAGCTTCAGAAGTCCTACACCGTAGAGGTTTGGTCGGCGGAAGACGGCGGTATCAAAAGGATATATAGCCAAAAATGGCTCGACAACTCTAACGGAGGATCGATGTACCTGCCTCTTGTTAAGGATGATGAGCAAAACGTCTTACTTGGCAAGCGTACGTACGAAATGTGCGATGCGCTCAAAGCAAAGCTCTCAGGTAAACAGATAACCTATGGCGATAACTGGTCTTTATTCGGCAAAAAGGATGATTCGCTTTCGTTGGTGTTAAATCGCGAAGCTTGGTCCGTCTCTGTTTCTGGCGGTAATCTTGGAGACTATTACGCATCTAACGGCAAGGAGATATCCGAGAAGGATTTCAACGCGTTAAATTCCTACACAGATTTCAATCATCAATACTGCACGTATTATTTTGTTGACTTCTCAAGCTCAAGTCAGGGATCATTTTCAGATGTGCCCGTTGTTGGTTGCAGCCAAATGTCCGACCGCACCAATAGCACACTAAAAAAGTTGGGGATTGAATAAAAGTTGAAAAAGGGGCCTGGAAATTGCGTCCAGGCCCCTTTTCTTAGAGCAGCTGCTCAAGGTCAATAAGCCTTGTGTCGTTCACTTGGGCGGCTTTCTCTCGACATGCCTCCGTAAATCCACCCTTGCTAAACAGGTAATATCGTTGGATCGGCCTGCCCAACAATGTTCCGCGACGCATGAGCGTCTCAAGCACATCGACGTCAGCGGGCTCGTTTCTCCATTTGCACTCGCCAACGATGAGCTCCCCATCGGCGTCCTCAAGCACAACGTCAATCTCTTCTTGCCGGCGCGTGTTCGGGTTCGTGCCCCACCAAGAGCCGATTGCCTTGGGCAGCACATCCAGCTCGCTCTCAACAACCTGCCGCATCAACCACTGGCGGCACACTTCTTCAAATGCAGGACCCACAAAGGTGGACAAATCATGCTTGGCGATACGCGCGGCCACAGCGGCTCCGAGCCCCTCCTCAATTGTTCCCGCGTACTGTGGAACAAAACGATACCAAAACCTAAACAAGTTGTCGCAGATCCGATAGATTACTTGACGTTTTGTTGCCTTTACAACAGGCGTGACGCGCTCAACGATTCGCAGCTCGATCAATGCGTCGAGCAGTCGCGCGACCTGTGGTGTTGCGAGGTGGGTAACATCGGCAATCTCTTTGGAGCGTACATAGCCGTTGGCAATGGCGGTTATGACGGCATTGTAGATAGCCGGGCTGCGGACCTCTTGCAGCAGATAGTTCTGGGGTTCGGCATACAAAAACGCATCTTGACGCAGCAGCGCATGCTCAAGGTTCCATTGGGTGGAACGCGCGCCATCGAGCTGTGATAGATAGAGCGGCATCCCGCCAACAACGGAATACAGCTCGATGACTCTTTCGATGGGCGCATCAGGAAGCATGAGCGCCACGTCGAAGATGGTGAACGGGTCAATGCGCAGCTGCATGGTGCGGCGTCCATAAAGAGGGCTTTGGTGTCCTAGTACCTGGTGTTCCATAAAGCTCATGGACGATCCGCAGAGTACGAGGAACAGCTTGCTCGTGTCTTTATGTCGATCGATAAGCGTTTGCAGGCACGATGAGACGCCCGGATCGCTCTCGGCGAGGTAGGGATACTCGTCAATAATCAGAACGATTTGCTCTGTCTTGGCGTGTTCGAAGACGGATTCGAGTGCAACCTGGATAGAGGGGAACGCTGCTCCTGCGGCGCTATCGCCAAGTATCTCGCGGCTGAGCAGCGCGAGGTTTTCGCTTGCAACGGTTTGCTGCCCGGTAAAGAAGATCACATGAGGTTTGCCCTGTGTAAAGACGCGAAGCAGGCTGGTTTTACCCACGCGACGCCTTCCATAGACTACGGCAAACTGAAAGGAGCCCTTTTGATAGGCGGTTTCCAGGGATTCAAGCTCTTTCCGACGTCCAACAAACATGATGTGCCTCGCTCATATACGTATTATTAACATATATATTACTAACACGTATATGAGTAACTTTCCATCCGTCAATCGGACGGCAAGGAAATGACAGCGTTTCTACTTAACGAGGCGCTTGAGTTTGGCATAGTCCTGAATCTGCTTTTTGCGCTTGGCGTTGAGGAGGTTGTTGAGATCGAGCCTCTCGGCGGTGCAGCGTTTGAGTAGCTCGGAGCTGTCAAAGCCGTTTGACTCAATGTCTTCATCCAGATCGTGCTTGAGCTTGGTCCATTTATTGAGCTGCGAGCGCACGTAGGCCGCGGGACGTTCTATCTCGTTGGCGATATCGCGTACGCTGGCGCCCGCTCCAAACAACTCGCGTATCTTTGCCGTCTCCTTGCGCGTGCGCTCGTTTTTGGCATCGGTCTTGCATCGATCGCTGCAGTAGTGCCGTTTGACGCCACGATGCCCGGCAAGTGAGTAGGCGCGTCCGCACTGCTCGCAATAGCCAATTTTGACGGTGCTCAGCTTGCGCGAAAAATCAAACCAGAGCCACGAGAGATAGCTGTCAAAGGAGAGGAACCCTGTGTACTCGTTGCCCTGGAACACATCCACGTGCGCGCCCGAGAGATGCGAGATCACAAGCGCCTGCACCAAAGCGGTGAGCGCATCGCGGTCATCGTTTTCAAGTTCTTCGCGGCGCTCCTGGATATCTGCTTGAGGGTCGATTACATAGAAGCTCTCCTCGCTATTGCTGACCTTGAGTCGCGCTGAAATCTCCGAGCTGGAGTCTTCGTCCATGTAGAACATCGCCTGCAAAACACTGAAGTCATTGGCGGTGAGCTCGTGTTCAAAAGAGAGCACGTTGAGTGCAACGAGGGATTCTTCCTCGTCGATCATAAACATAAAGGCGTAGAAATATCCCGCATCGGATTCGATTTTGCGCACGATGGGCAGGCTTTTGAATGAGTCGGTATAATCACCGCCCGCCCTCAGGATAGTGGTGTAGATCTTGAAGGATGACCCGTTTGCCGCGCAGGTCACAACTGATTTCTCGATTCTTTCCAATGCGGAGACCTTTGCGATGGTGCAGCTCCCGTTGAGGTATTCCTGGATGCGCATGGCAATAAGTGCTGCCATCGCGGCATTGGCCCAATCGCGTACGGATTCTATTGCGTGCTTGCCAAAAAGCGGCCCGGTCTGTTCGGCGTAATCAAGTACGTTAAAGAGGCTTGCGCGGAAGGGCTGCTCTTTAACGGCGGTGGGTTCGATGCATGATGCCAGCCTGATCAGATCGGCATGGCGCTTGCTGTGTGCGGGCCCTTCGTTGCTTTTGTTGCCGGCCAGCTCGGTGGGCATGTAGAGTTCAAAGACAAGCTGGGCCTCGCCAACGGGCCTATTGGGTTCGTTCTCTATGAGGTTGACTTTCTTAAACGGAATCGAACCTTCAACGGTGCGTGTTTGGGAGAACTCAAACATTGTTACCCCTGTCTCTAGCTGCAGGTTTAATAGCGTAGCACGTTTAAGAAAATTACCCGGTCAAAATCTCTATATCGGATAAACGACAAATCGTATCTTGTGATCGTCAAGAAAAGGGGTAACGAGAAAGGACCCGATTATGCATTGCAAACAGTGTGGAGCAGAGATTAACGACGGCGCCAAGTTCTGCGGCGTGTGCGGAACGCCTACGGTCGCGGCTGCGGCCAGCGCGGTGGGGGATGCGATTTACGTCGAGGCCCAGCCGATTGAGAGCCAGTCTGTCGAGGCTCAGTTTCAAGCGGCGGAGGATGCAGGGGCCGCTGCTTGCCTGCAGGATTCGCTTCACGAGTCCATCGGGTCGCTTGGGCGAGCAGCGGTGATTTCATTGCTCTATGTGCTCTTTTTCAATTACGTGCTGGGAGGTGGCTCGCTGGGACTTAACAATATGATTCCGCTGGCGCTGCTTCTGATTGGTCCCTGGAAGGTGATTATCTCGCTGTACCGCAGCGGTGTAAGGCTTCCCTTTGTCTATGGTAGCGGCATTATCGGTATCACGATTATGCTAATCGAGCTTGTGGTTCTCGTGGGCCTTCCTGTCGTGGTTCTGATGCTTTTTTACTGGTTGGGCAGCGTGATTCACGGGGCGGTTCCGGTTGTTCCCGAATTAGCACCGATGACGATGGTGGCACTTTGGCCTATCGTCTCGGTTGCCAACATCATCTTCAAGGCAATCAAACTGCACATGGCTCGCGCCTAGCAAGTAGCCCGTCGCATGCCTTCCGCGTGGGGTCAGGCGAATTTGAAAGGTGAAAGAAAAGGTTTACAGTCGAGCAAATTGCTCCTGGGCCTTTTCTGTTTGCAGGCTGTGGGCTATCGTTTCGATATGCTGAAGTTCTAGGGGGGATTTATGTACTGCGCAAGCTGCGGGGCAAAGATCAAAGACGGGGCGCGATTCTGTTCTGCATGCGGAAAACCGTTGGATGTGGATGATGCGCCGGCGAATGCTCAGCAGCCGCTTCCTTCAGGTACACCAAAGGCGTCTGCTGATAGAAAAGCGACAAGCGATCCTGCTGTATCTCGCGCAGAGAGCGCTTCTCCGGCGCCCTCTGATCATATGTCCTTTGCGGCCTTTATGATGCAGCGTCGGCAGATCGGCCGTTTTGCTGTGCCTACGTTTGTCACCATTCTTGCAGCAATCATCTTTACCGCTGGTGTCGCTTACGCCCTGGTCAAAGCTTACGAAGCCTTTGTGCTGCCTCAAGCGCAGCAGCAGGAGCAGCCGGCTGCAGTCGAGAAGAAGTTGTCTAAAAAGAAGGTCGCGGCAACAAACAAGAAAGCACGCAAGGCTTACGAGGGCGTGGTGGCGCGTTACGAGGACTTTGCGAGCTATTGCGAGCAGAAGGGGGCTGGTGCTGCCAGCTACGACGACTGGGCCCAGGGACGCGGTGGTGATTCTGGACTGGGGCAGATATTCGTTTATAACAACCAGACTGCCCCCGGCTTTTTAAGCTACTACTATGCTTTCGATGATTTGAACGGCGACGGAATTGACGAGCTGCTTGTTGGGTTTGTCGATGCGCAGAACGATATTTCGGCGATTGTGGGTGCCTACTGCTTTGTTGATGGAGCGGCTGTTTCGGTTATGCCTTCGTCAGAGATGGTAGAAGGCTCCAGCAATATGACGAATCAGTATGACGGTTTTATTGCTCAGGGTGAGAGCCAAGTCATTACTGTCTGTAAGGACGGCATCGTTAAATTTACTTGTAGTCAGGATTGTAACCAGGCAGATTTCTATATTTCGCTTACTGCAAAGGGTCCTGAGGTCGTAGACGCGGTGCAAATTCAAAATAAGGAATTCGATAGGCAGAATGGCGCCTACTTGGTGAGGACCGTTGAGGATGGTGGCAAACCGCAGGAGGCGATGGTCCAGGGGCGTGAGGAAGCGTGCAAAATTCTTGACGAGGTTGCCGGGAAGTATCCGGAGGCCGACATTGAAATGCCGTCCGCAAGCAGCGATATGTGGAAGGCATTCAAAGGGGTGGAGCCTTCGGAGAGCTCTTTGAAGGACGGTTCTGGCACTGCGGACGATCGAGCTGGCGCATCTCAAGCACCATCTGAAGCGGCATCCGATAGCAGCGACGATGGGGAGGCCGCTGCACGCGGCGATGGCGTGATCGCCGACATGGATGCGTTCATTGCAAACGCCAAGCGCGAGTTGATTGTGCCAGATGACGCCTCTATTACGTTCAAGGTCGCTGATAGGTCAAACTATTGGGAGGGGGCGGCAACGTACGTTTGGTACGTCGAGTTTTATAAAGACGGAAAGGTCGTAGCGTCTGCGGAATGCGGCTCCGAAGGGTACCCATGTCGGTCGATTATGGCCTATCACGAGAGCTGGTAACTTTAACCGAGCCGTTTTGACATTACAGCGCGCGCAGCTCTTATACCTTTCCCCTTGTTCCATCCGACGAGTTTAGTTACGGCTAAAACGGCCGTTACGAAGAGCTGGCCGAGAGGCCGAAGGCACTCGCCCACTAAGCGGGTATGCCACAAAAGGGTATCTGGGGTCCGAACCCTCCCGGTTCTTCGTCAGTTGACCAAAGGTGCGACATTATTACCGCTCATCGGGGGTGGCTAAATGAGATGACTTGAGGGCTATAATTAGCCAAGCTAAGTTGGGGACAGATTGAGGCGCACAGGCTTTCGATGCGCCTATCGACTCGGCAGTTCACAATTTATTAGACACGCGGAACGCGTGGTTTGGGATTAACGAAAGGAATCAGCATGTCACTGTTCCATAGCGATAACGAAAAGGAAGAAAAGCACAGCGGAATTCTCGGTGCCTTTTCTGTCGACAATATCAAATGGGAGCCTGGCAACGACGAAGATGCCTCGCTTGTCTCATTCCGCTATCCCTACGAGGATTTTCCCAACGGGTCCTATCTTCAGGTTGCGCAATCGCAGATTGCCGTTTTTACCAACAATATGGGGGCGGGCAGTTCTACTGACGCTACGGGTGCCGGCGATTCTCAGGTAAGCGTGTTTGTCGGTCCGTGCAAGATCAAGCTCGACACGGGAGACAGCCGATTCGCCCCGTTCCGCAATGCCGCCCATTCGCTTACCGGCGGTAGCTCGGCGTTTCATTCCGTTGTGTACTTTATCAATACTAACTACATGAACGAGCTGCGCTGGGGCACGACCGAGCCCATCATCGTCCAAGACCCTGAGGAAGACGTCAACGTTCATGTTCGCGCCTTCGGTTTGTTTGGCGCGCATATCGAGCAGAATGACTCGAGCCTGGTTCCCATTCAGGTGAGGAAGTTCCTCGTTAAGGTCGTGGGCACGCGAGATCGCTATACGCGAGAAGAACTTACTTCCTTTATGCGGGCAAAAATCCTTGAGTATGTTCCTGACCTGCTTGCCAAGGCGATTGTTGACCAGGAGGTTTCCGTTCTTAAAATTGCGACGCATCTGAGCGACTTCTCGTCTCAAATGCAGGGCAAGCTCGTTAACTATTTCGATGAGTTTGGTCTCACGCTCGATAACTTCTCGTTCAACAGCATCAAGCCCTTCGAAGAGGATCTTGCCGCCATCAACGAGATGAAGATCCAGCGTAAGCGGAGCATTCTCGAGGCGCAGGGTAACGCTGCCCAGATGGACATCGAGTCCGAGGCACTTGCCAGGAAGCGTGCGCGCGAAGGCTACAACTATCAGCAGGAACGCGGCATGGACGTAATGGAGAGTGCTGCGGGCAATGAGGGGAGTGCCGCATCGGGCCTCATGGGAGCCGGCATGGGACTCGGTATGGGAGTTGGCATGGGCGGTGCATTTGGAGCTGGCTTCTCCAACTTGGCCAACCAGACCATGGGCGCTGTTGCTCCCATGGTTGGAACGGCTTCCGCGTCCGCAGGTATGCAAAACGGTCCCGTGTGTCCCAGTTGCGGAAACGTTAATCCGATGGGCGCTAAGTTCTGCCTGGAATGCGGACAAAAGCTCGAGCAGGGTGTTGCGTGTTTGGCGTGTGGGCATCTTAACCCGGTCGGTGCCAAGTTCTGCCTGGAATGCGGGAACCGGTTGATCTCGCCAAGGTGCCCGAGCTGCGGAGCCGAGTTGCCCGAAGGGACCAAATTCTGCCCCGATTGTGGAACTAAGATCCAATAAGGAGAAACAAAGATGAACGGTTCTGTTAAACGTGTCATTTTGGGCGAGGCAATCGTCTTGGTGGCGTGGCTTGTAATCATGTTTGTCTGCAAAAACGCGCTGATGAACCCTATCGTCTTTGCTATGTCGCTTGGCTTTGGGGTTTTGGCTTTTGCGGCGGCTTCGATTTCGGCTGCCATGTCCGATAAGCAGTCCACGGTCAAAAGCACGACCGAAATCCATTATTTGCCGGTCGCATCCAGCTGTGCCTACTTTGTCGTTGCCCTTCTGGCCAACACGTACTTTGTGTTTGCGGCATATGGGTGGGGCGGCAGCACGATTCCAGTCGTCGTAAACGTTGTCCTTCTTGCTGTGCTTGTCCTTGTGCAGATGGGTCTTGGCTTCAATGGCCGCCAGGTTGACCAAAAGGTTGCTGCCGTGGCCGCAAAGACGGTTCAAACGGCGCAGTTCGGATCGTATGTGGGACAGCTCCTCGCCGTGGCGCAGGACGCTCAGGTCAAAGCCGAACTCAAAGCGCTTAAGGACGACATCTCCTTCAGCTCCAACATGTCGCAACCCCATGTTCAAGAGGTCGAGCGACAGTTCTCCGCAGCGCTTGAGGCGGTCTCGAATTCCATGAGTGCCGATGAGCCGGCAGATGTTACGGTTGGCCTTGTCCATGATGCGCGCAATATCTGGAAAAAGCGCAATGCGGCGCTGACCGCTGTCAAATAAGGGCTCGCGCTGCTTTTTGCCAGGGCACTTTGATGGTTGAAGTGGGGGAAGCTATTGGAAATCAACGGAATAACTTGTGAGGGCTGCGGCAGCACCGATGTCGAGTTTGACCCCGCAACTCGAAAGGTTCATTGCAACCAGTGCGGTCGCGAGATGTACTATTCGCGGGCGCGTCTGGGGGCCACGGGCAAAATCGCGTTTGCCAAGGACAATGCCATCAAGTTTTTTAAGGGCGGCAACTGCCCGGAGGCCCGCAAATTTGCCGCGGACGTGCTCAATATGATGCAAGACAACGCGGCAGCACAGTTTATGGTTGCGTACTGCGATGAGTTTTGCGAAGGTCTTTCGGGTTCGATGACGGTTTTCTTTAAAAGGGCCGAAGATATCCCTCTCGAATATGACGAAGTGCGTGACTTGATCGACTTGTTTGAGTCGACGCTCTACAACATGCGTGACTTTGAGGTTCAGATGGTATCGCTCGTGGTCGCCAATATGCAGAGCATGGAGGATCGGTCTCGGCTTGAGAGCTTTATCGATGCTGTATGCCCGTTCTGCATAGTGCGGTATGCTTCGGAAGACTTTATGACCGCAGAGCGGGAGAGCTTCTATCAAGATATCGCCGCCAACTGCAACATACCCAAAACGTGTCTCGCACTACTCAAGGGCATTAGAGAGAACCCCGGGTCCCCCTATAAAACTGGTTCGTTTACGTTACGAAGAAGGACCTCGTACTTTCTCGAACACTATGTGGAGCCCGTCGGGCGCATCGTCAATTCGATGAAGGCAAGCCAATACAAACAGAAGTTTCTTGTGGCCTATCAGCAGGTGTCCGAGCAATACCGAAGCATGGCCTCTCAATAAAGCGGATGGCGGGTGCTTACTCGCTGAAAGCTCTTGGATGATCTAAACAGTTCAAACTGAAAGGTGGTACAGATGAGTGATTCGGGATTAGATACTGCCCTTATCGAGCGCAGGATCGCCGCTATTGGAACAAAAGTTGACCAGATGACCACGAAGGTCGATAAGGTCGAATCCCAAATGGAGGAAGTGCGGAAGGACCTTAAAAAGCTCCGAAAGGACTTTCTCGAGATGATGCTTGAACAGCGTCGTACTGCCGCACTTGAGCAGGCGACTACGGAGCTCGTGAGCGTCCGGCAGGAGATGGACAAGAAGTTCGGCAACTACTCGGTGGTTCGAAACACCATGGTCGGTATTCTCCAGGCAACCGATGCAGCGCTCGTGCGCAAGGCGACGATTTCGACGGTCTCCGAGGAGTTAATGATTTCTACCCCGGACTACTGGCTGGCGCCTGTCCTGGTTGCCCTTGCGGCATGGATCAACAACAACCGAGATCTTGCGGAGCGCGCAATACGTGAGGCTGTCAAACGTGACAACGAGCACACGTCGCTTGCGATGGCTCTGATTTGCAGACGTAATAACCGCACGGCTACGTGCTACGAATGGCTCGCACGCTACTTCTCGACGCAAAACGCCGCCCGTATTGATGCCGATGCGATGGTCTACATTGATGCCTATATCAACGGTATCTTTGGCACCGACGAAAAGCACCTGTGCGATGACTATATGGCGGGCTGGATCGAGCAGATCAGAAATCAGAGCCCTGAGTTCGAGAATGAGCAGTCAGAGTCATGGGCGGAGTACTTTACCGGCTACGAGGAGGATATGAGCTCGAGATATCCGGCGCTCAAGGTGGTGGTCAAGGAGTTTGACTACATCAATAAGTATCTCGGAAAAGTCGAGGCAATCGAGAGCATCTCCAATGACTTCGCCGACCTCAAGGCTTCTGATGTTGACGAGAGGACGCTTGCCGAGCAGGTTGACAGGCATTTGATGGAGCTCGTTAACTCCGATGACTCCAAGGAGCGAAATTTGCGTCGTCAGGAGGAGTATCTTCTTGCGGTCAAAGCATTTGGCGGAGACGTGGACCGCGCCCGAGAGCTCGTCAATCGTCGGCGCGATGAGAAGCGTCAGCAGACGATGAACATCATCGACCAGATGACACGCTCGATGCGCGACCAGAGCGCGTCCGTGGATGTGCATAAAAAGAAGACCGCGATTCAGTTTTTGGGTTCCTATATCAACGGTGGTTTCAACCGGTATCGCAAGAGCGATGTCCCCGAATTTCCGCAGGCGATCACCCTTGACTTCGACGGATGGACAAGCAGGGCGGTTACCGGCGATGAGGGTAATGCGCTGCGCGGCGATTATGTTCGCTATGTCGGTGAAGAGAAGAAAAAGGAGCTCGCTGAGCTTGATGTCAAGATCGCGAAGGGCAACAAGAGCTACAAGATAGCGGCCGTTGTCCTCGCTGTTTTGGGAGTAGCTTTCTTTGCGTTTGTAAACCAGGTTATTGGCATTCTGCTTCTTGCGGGGGCTGGCTATTGTCTAGTAAGGACGGGCCTCTCGAGCAAGCAGCGCGCTGCGGAGGCAGAAGAGATTGAGGCCAAATACTCCAAACGCATCCAGGAAGGCTGTTCCGAGATCGATCTGGCGCTTAATCAGTGGAAGAGCGCGAAGGAAGCGGCGGCCGAGCGCAGCGACCTGCTTAAGCTCGATAAGGTTGCCTAGCCGATAGGATTGACTCGATAACCATGAATGGAGTGAAATAGATGACTGATGAAGTGACTGATTTCGACCATAACGATGCTGCGATGCAGGACTTCGATGCATTGAGCGAGCTCGATAGTCTGTTTGAAGAGGACGAGCGACTGAAGCAAGCTGAGAACAATGTTTTGACTCAAAATCTCTCAGGCTTTGCAAACTGCTTTCCCGATTGGGATTTGCATCCGCCGGTAGCGTAGAAAAGCGCTTGAAACACAAGCTGCGACCATTTGGAAACATCGATGTTTCTGCGGGCTAGAAGCCATGGGGCTTTTGGCCCGCTGTCTTTCATATGCCGGTCGGCGGCATAGGGCATCAACCGTATTCTAGGTTCTTGGACGCCAGGCCGACTCGCTTCGGATCGGGCGCTACACCAACTTTCTCGAGACTACCAATCTGACAGGGCCTTGTCCGTACGTGGACGGGGCCCTTTTGTGTGGCCTAATAGGTTTGCTATACTGCTAGCACGTAGAAAGGAGCCGCTATGGGTACAGCAACGGTGCAGCTCAACACGCGAATCGATCCTATGCTCAAAGCTGGTGGCGATGCGGTCCTAACTCGCAATGGATTGGGGCCGAGCGATGCCATTCGCGCGCTTTGGGTCTATCTTGTCGAGCACCAAGCGTTGCCGGGATTTGTGGTGGCGGATAAGCGCGAGGCGCCCCGTGCGGAGAGTCTGGCCGAGCGGGGGTGTGGCCTAGCTTTCTCCTCGTTGGGACTAAGCCCTTCGGATTTTGCGCCAGTTGGATCATCTGCGGAAGACTGGGATGCCGTACGAGATGATATGTATGACGCGATGATTGCCGACATCGAGGCGAATTGCCGATGATTGAGGCAAAGCATCTCTTGGTAGATACGAACGTTTGGCTCGATTATTACCTGCAAGAGGGGGCGTTCGACGAAGCGAAAAGATTGGTTGAACTGGCCGAGGCGGGAAAGATCGACCTTCTGTATGCGCCAACGACGGCAAAAGATGTGTTCTATATTTTGCCTCGGCGACTAGCCCGGCGGAATGTGAATGGGATTAACGTGTCGTTTGCCTCGGCGTCGTGGGTCTGCATTGAGCACATGATGCAGGTGGCAAGCGCCTCCCCGCTTTCGTTGGCAGAGTGCGAGATGGCACGCATGCTTGGCAAGCGCATGCCGGATCTTGAAGATAACCTCATCATCGCTTCGGGCGAGACGGCAGATGTTGACTACGTGGTCACGAGTGACCGGCGCATGCTGGAGGCGATGCCCGAAGTTTGCCTGACGCCTGCCCGCGCACTCGATATGATTGGAATCCTCGGCTAACCTTGCCTGCCTCGTTTCGTTATCATATGGGGCATTGTGAACCTCATGCAACTTTGGAGGACGGTATGGCGGATAACGCCGAGATGCTATTCTCGCCCGAGCTGGTGTTTTTTGATTGGGAGTGCGCGACGCCGGATGAGATGTTTGCGCGGCTCGAGGACGAGCTTGCGCCTCGCGGCTACATTGCGCCCGGTTGGCTCGATGCCGTCCACACGCGCGAGGATGCCTATCCCACGGGTCTTGCCATGCCGGCGGCAAACATTGCCATTCCGCATACCGATCCGGGGTTTGTGGCCAAGCCCTATATCGCGGTGGTGAAGCCCTCCGCGCCCGTGACATTTAACGCTATGGCTGGCATGGGCGCTCCGGTGCCGGCGCAGATCGTCATCAATCTGGGCATCGCCGAGCCGGGCGGCCAGGTCGAGGCTCTGCAGGCGCTCATGAACATCTTTATGGACGCCGATGCCGCAGCCGACGTGCTCGGCCAGACCACGCCGCAGGGCATGGTCGACGCCATCCGCCGCCACTTCTAAGGTGGGGCTAAGCCGGCACCTAGGGACGTTCCTTATGTGCCGGCACTTGGGGACTGTCCCTAACTGCCGGCAGAAAAGGAACGTCCCTAACTGCCGGCTGCCAGAGCTGTCCCCTTTGCACCAAAATGGTGCAGATTAACCTGTCCCCAATGCACCAAGCGTGCCGCGGGGGCTGCGTTGTGACACAATGGCGTTTGTTCGATTCGTTATGCGAAAGGCCAACTATGGCAAATAAGAAAAAGAACCCCGCACTCGAGCCGACGCCCGAGCAGCAGGCTCGCGCCGCCTCCAACTCTCGCAAGAAGCAGCGCAAGACCCGCGTGTCCAAGACCGTCAAGATCGTTCTGGTGGTCATCGGCGTGCTGGCGATGCTGCTTTCCGTCTCGGCGATGGCGTGCTCCGGCCTTATGTCGCAGGCCGAGGACACCTCGGGCTACAAGCTGACCGGCGGTGTTGCTGCTACTATCAACGGCACCAACCTCACCGAGGACACCGTGACCAAGCAGATCATGAGCATGCGCACGTCCTACGGCTACACCAAGGACAAGGACTGGGCGCAGTATCTGGTCGACAACGACCTCACGCCCAAGAAGTATCGCAAGCAACTCATCGACTCCTACACGCAGCAGATTCTGCTTCAACAGGCACAGAAGGAGAACGGCGTGACGGTGTCGGACGAGGAGGTCGAGAAGGCTTGGAAGGACGCGTGCAAGAGCGCGGGCGGTGCCAAGGCCTTTAAGAAGACCCTCAAGACCTACGGCTATACCGAGGATACCTACAAGGATTCGCTCAAGGAGAGTCTGGCGCAGCAGAAACTCAAGGATGCCGTCGCGCCCACGAGCAAACCCAAGGACAGCGAGATTGTCGATTACATCAACGAAAACCTGTCCAGCTACAACGACGCCCGTCGCTCGTCGAACATCCTGATCAAGGTTGATTCCGACGCTTCCGACGAGGACAAGGCTGCCGCCAAGGCCAAGGCGCAGGAGTGCCTGGACAAGATCAACTCCGGTGAGCTGAGCTTTGAGGACGCCGTTGAGCGGTACTCCGAGGACACCGGTTCCAAGGAGAAGAAGGGCGATGTGGGCTGGGATAAGCTCACCACCTTTGTCGACAGCTACCAGACGGCGCTCGAGGGGCTCAACAAGGGCGACGTGAGCGAAGTCATCGAGTCGACCTATGGCTACCACATCATCAAGTGCACCGACTACTTCCATGTCGATAATCAGGTTGATGACATCAACCAGGTGCCCAAGGCCATCAAGAAGTACGTCTCCAACGTGGTGAAGACGCAGGCGGCCAGTACCGCGTACAGTGAGTGGCTGGAGCAGTACAAGAAGGACGCCGACATTACCGTCAACCCCATGCCCAAGGACGTACCCTATAACGTGAGTCTGAAGGGCATCACCAAGAGTTCGACCGACGATTCGTCGACGACTGAGTAATCATGGGGCGGTGCTCGCGCGAGTGCCGCCCACGCTATTAGAGAGGATTTGCAGATGACCAACGAAGAGCTGCAGAAGGAAATGATCGCGGCCATGAAGGCCAAGGACAAGGTTCGCCTGTCCATCATTCGCCAGGTTAAGGCCGAGGTGAAGAATATCGAGGTCAATGAGCGCCGCGATGTGACCGAGGAAGACGTCAACAGCATGATCAAGCGTCTGATCAAGCAGACGAGCGAGACACTGGAGATGTCCATCAAGGCCGGCACCGACCAGGAGCGTACCGACAACCTGACCGAGCAGGTCAAGATTCTGGAGAGCCTGCTGCCCGCGCAGGTTTCGGGCGAGGAGCTCGAGGCTCTGATCGAGCAGGTCATCGCCGAGCTGGGCGCCACGTCCAAGAAGCAGATGGGCCAGGTTATGGGTGCACTCGGCAAGGCCACTGGCGGCAACTTCGATAAGCCGGCCGCGGCAAAGATCGTCGGAGCCAAACTCGCGTAATTTGTTACGCGGTTTTACCAAACCGCGTAACGGCTCGACGCTGCAAACCCGTACACGCGGCAATCTGACGTTCAATTTCAAGGGCGCGACCATAAGGTCTGCGCCCTTTCATTTCACGTCACCTTGCTCGCGTGTACGGGTTTTCGCTGACTTATGCTCAACAAGGGCGGTTGGGCGCTCACTGGGGACAGACTTAAATGAGTGCCCAATGAGTGGGTGGAAGATTGCGGGTTCTTTACGGGAATGTAGTGTGGGCTGCGGAAACGTGGTTCTTTCCGTACAATAGTTCAACTCGTGTAAACGCAGGGAAGGGACATTCATGGCAGACATGATCGAGATCAAGCATCTCAACAAGTACTTTGGCGACCTGCATGTGCTCAAAGATATCAACCTCACCGTCAAGCGCGGCGAGAAGCTCGTAATGATCGGGCCTTCCGGCTCGGGTAAGTCGACGCTCATCCGCTGTGTCGATTATCTTGAGGAGCCCACGTCGGGCGAGGTCATCATCGACGGTACGCCGCTCACTAAGAAGAATCACCTGGAAATGGCTCGCAAATATAGCTCCATGGTGTTTCAGCAGTTCAACCTGTATCCCAACATGACGGTGCTGGGCAATCTGACGCTCGCGCCCATCAAGCTGCAAAAGAAGAGCAAGGAGGAGGCGACCGAGATCGCCGTCGCCGCGCTCAAGCGCGTCGGCATGGCGCATAAGGCCGGCGAGTATCCGCAGAACCTCTCGGGCGGTCAGCAGCAGCGCATCGCCATCGCCCGTGCCCTGTGCACCAAGCAGCCCATCATCCTGTTTGACGAGCCGACCTCGGCGCTCGACCCCGAGATGGTCCAGGAGGTTCTGGACGTTATGATTGAGCTCGCGCAGGAGGACATCACCATGATCTGCGTGACGCACGAGATGGGCTTTGCGCGCCAGGTGGCCGACCGCGTCATCTTTATGGAGGACGGCCGCATCCTGGAGGAGGGCACGCCCGAGCACTTCTTCGATAACCCCGAGAACCCGCGCTGCCGCGAGTTCCTGTCCAAGATTCTGCACTAGGCGCGGTGATGGACATGACGGATATGACGAGGGCGGCCGTGTCGCGCCGTCACTTTTTGCAGCTGGCGGGCGCCGGCATGCTCGCGCTGACGGGGACCGCGCTCACCGGTTGCGGCAACTCCACCAGCGGCGAGGGTTCCGACAAGGGATCCAAGCTTGCGGCCATCAAGTCGCGCGGCCATCTGAATGCCGGCGTCAAGAAAGATGTTCCCGGCTACGGCTATTACGACACCGCCAAAGGCCGCTTTGAGGGCATGGAAGTCGATTTGTGCTACCAGATCGCCGCCGCTGTCTTTGGCGTGAGCTACAAGGAAGCCCGTGCCCAGGAGCTTGTCGAGTTTACCGACGTAACGCCCAAGACACGCGGCCCGCTGATCGATAACGGCCAACTCGACGTGGTCGCAGCGACCTACACCATCACCGACGAGCGCAAGAAGAGCTGGGATTTCTCGACGCCGTACCGCACCGACTACGTGGGACTCATGGTCAAGAAGCGTTCGGGCTTTACCTCGATTGAGGACCTGGACGGCAAGGTCATCGGCGTGAGCCAGGGTGCCACCACGCAGGGCCTGATCGAGCAGATGATCAAGGACAACGGCTTTAGCTGCAAGCCCGAGTTTAGGGCCTTTAGCGGCTACCCCATCATCAAGAGCTCGCTCGACGCCGGCAATATCGACGTCTTTGCCATGGACCGCTCCACGCTGGCCGGTTACATGAACGAGACCGTTGAGCTGTTGCAGCCCGAGGTCAAGTTTGGCGAGCAGGGCTACGGCGTGGCGACCAAGAAGGGCTGCGACCTTTCGGCCGTGGTCGATCAGGTGATTTGCGATCGTCTGGCCGACGGCTGGCTCGACCAAGAGGTCAAGACCTGGGGTCTTGTATAGGCGCATCGTCCAAGGAAGGAATCAAATGCTCGAAGGATTATTTGACGCCGACCGTTGGTCGACGACATTTCAAAACATGGGGCCCTTCTGGGAGGGCTTTGGCGTGACGCTACAGGTGGTCGTTGCCGGTCTGCTGCTGTCGCTGGTGCTGGGCACGCTGCTGGGTGTGTTCTCTACCACCCGTTCGCGCGTGCTGCGCGCCATAAGCCGCGTATACGTGGAGTTTTACCAGAACACCCCGTTGCCCGTGCAGGTGCTCTTTATGTACATGGCTGGTCCGCAGTTTTTGCAGGCCATAACCGGTGCCGACCAGCCGGTGCGCATCGCGCCGTTCGTGCTGGGCTTCTTGGGCGTGGGCCTGTATCACGCGGCCTACATCTCGGAGGTCATCCGCACCGGTATCGAGGCGGTTCCGCGCGGTCAGATGGAGGCGGCGCAGAGCCAGGGCTTCACCCGTGCGCAGGCGTACTGGTACATCGTGCTGCCCCAGACATTCAAGATCATTCTGCCGCCGCTGTGCAACCAGGCACTCAACCTAGTCAAGAACACGTCGGTGCTGGCGCTTGTGGCCGGCGGCGACCTTATGTACCGTTCCGACAACTTTGTGAGTCTGTACGGTTACCTGCAGGGATACATCGTCTGCTGCCTTATGTACTTCATCATCTGCTTTCCGCTCGCCATGCTGGTGCAGTGGCTCGAGCGCCGCTCCAAGGAGCGTCCGCGCGGCGTGAGCCTCGCCGAGCTGGGGCTCGACAACGTAGAGGAGGCCTAGCGCATGGAAATCTTCAACGCGACCAACCTGCTCTACATTTGGGGCGGCTTTGTTAAGACGATCGAGATCTCGGCGCTGTCGATCTTTTTCTCGCTCATCTTTGGCACGGTGCTGGCGCTTGTTAAAAGCTATGCGCCCCGCCCGTTCCGTATTTTGGTGAGTGCCTATATCGAGCTGTTCCGCTGTACGCCGAACCTGCTGTGGATCCTGTTTATCTACTTTACGGTGCAGGGTTTGGACATTGTGATTTCGACCATCGCCTTTACGCTGTTTACCAGCGCTGTTATGGCCGAGATTGTGCGCGGCGGCCTCAACTCGATTCCGCGCGGCCAGTTTGAGGCAGCGCAGAGCCAAGGCTTCGGCTTTTTTGCCACCATGCGCTGCATCATTCTGCCGCAGACGTTTAAGACGATCATTCCGGCGCTGTTTAGCCAATGCACGACCGTCATTAAGGACAGCTCGTATCTTTCGGGCATTAACGTGGCCGAGCTCATGTACACGGCAAACGTCGTGATGGCCCACGCGATTGATCTGTCGCAGGTACTTATGCTCTACGGCCTGGTGTTTGCGATGTACTTTATGCTCAACTTTGGTATCTCGTTGTTGGTGAGGGCATATCAACGCCGCATCGTGGCCGCATAGTCCTGCTTCCCCAAGCACGGCACCTTGCCCCTCAATCGTCGCTTGCGTACATTTAGTACGCGGCGCTCCTCTTTCGGGGCAATCTGCCGCACTTGGGAAACCAGGACGGTCGTAAGTGACAAAATGGGAATCAGGAATTGCCTTTTCTCATTTGTTAGAAAGGAATCGCGATGAGCGATCTGGAGAACAAGAAGAGTCCTGTGGTCATTACCATCGCGCGCGACTTTGGTGCCGAGGGCCACGAGATCGGACGCATCCTCGCCAACGAGTTGGGGATTCCTCTGTACGACAACGAGCTGCTGGTGCGCGCGTCGCTGCGTGCGGGCGAGTCGCTCGATAAGATGGCCGCCTACGACGAGCGTCTGGCTGTGGAGAACATGGCGTTTCTGCCCGACCGCTACGACGCGCGCTCGTACTCGGACAAGTTGTTCCAAAAGATGAGCCAGGTGATTTTGGACCTGGGCGAGACCGAGAGTTGCATTATCGAAGGCCGCCTGTCCGATTATCTGCTTCACAACAACCCCAACCACATTGCCGTGTTGGTGACCGCACCCTTTGAGGACCGCGTCGAGATCGTGCGCAAGAAGCGCGGCCTTAACAAAAAGAAGGGCGCCAAGCTGGTCAAGCAGCAGCAGAAGGCGCGCGAGGCGTTCTACAAGCGCTACAGCGCCGGAAAGTGGAAGATGACGAGCGGCAAGGACATCGTCGTCAACCGCGCCAAGTTGGGCCGCGAGGGCTGTAAAGACGTCATCGCCGCAGCCTACCGCTATAAAGTGGCGCAGCTCGAAGGCTAGCCGACCAAAACCACCACAAAGGGGACAGGCACCTTTGTGGTGGTTTTTGTTTTAGGCTGAGGGGAAGGCCTTGGCGGCAGTGCCTATCCTCGGCTTTTGCATAGTCTCGATCTGTAACACCAAGCCAGCGAAAATGGCTCTAACTGTTACAGATTGAGATGCAGCGTGGCCGGCCGGCACAATATCTCAATCTGTAACAACTGCAGGGCTCAACGGACTCCAGCTGTTACAGATTGAGACAAAACGACCGGGCAAGTCCCAAACCACCACAAAGGTGCCTGCCCCATCGTGGTGGTTTGGGCGGCCGGCATAAAAAAGTCCCCGCCGGGCGTGTGCTCGACGGGGACTTTGCCGTTTGATGGCTAGCACTGCAGGTGATTACTCGCCCAGCAGGCTCTTGGTGATGGAAGCGGCGGCCTTCTTGCCGGCGCCCATCGCCAGAATGACCGTAGCGGCACCGGTGACGATGTCGCCGCCGGCCCAGATGCGGGGATCGGTGGTCTGGCCGGTCTCCTCGTCGGCAACGATGTAGCCCCACTTGTTGAGCTCCATCTTGCCGCCGATCTTCTTTGCGAAGGGGTTGGCGTTGGTGCCGATAGCCGAGATCGCGACGTCGCAGGGAATCTCCTCGATGGCGCCCTCGATGGGCACCGGGCGACGGCGGCCGGACTCGTCGGGCTCGCCGAGCTCCATCTTCTGGACCTTGACGGCGCACACGGAGCCGTCCTCGCCAGCGACAAACTCGAGCGGGGAGACGAGCGGCAGAACCTCGACGCCCTCGGCCTTAGCATGGTGCAGCTCGGCGCGACGGCAGGGCATCTCGTCCTCGGTACGACGGTAGGCGATGATGGCGTGCTCGGCGCCCAGGCGCTTGGCGGTACGGACGGCGTCCATAGCCACGTTGCCGCCACCAAAGACGACGACGTTCTTGCCGTGCTTGGTGGGGGTGTCGTACTCGGGGAACTTGTTGGCCTTCATCAGGTTCACGCGGGTGAGGTACTCGTTGGCGAAGAAGACGTTGGGCAGGTTCTCGCCGGGGACGTTGAGGAACTTGGGCAGGCCAGCGCCGGTCGCCACGTAGATGGCGTCGAAGCCCTGCTCGAACAGCTCCTCGGCCGTGGCCATGTTGCCCACGACGGAGTTGTACTCAAACTTGACGCCCATGTCCTCCAGGCCGTCAATCTCGCGCTTGACGACCGCCTTGGGCAGACGGAACTCGGGGATGCCGTAGACCAGCACGCCGCCGCCGGTAAAGAAGGCCTCAAAGACGGTGACGTCAAAGCCGTTACGGGCGAGCTCGCCGGCGCAGGTGATGCCGGACGGGCCAGAGCCCACGACGGCGACCTTCTTGCCGTTCTTGGGGGCCATCTTGGGCGTGGAGGCGAGCTCGGGGCGGTCACCCAGGAAGCGCTCGAGCTGGCCGATGGCCACGGGCTCGGACTTCTTACCACGGATGCACTTGCCCTCGCACTGGTTCTCCTGCGGGCAGACGCGACCGCAGATGGCGGGAAGCATGGAGTCCTCGCGGATGGTATCGAGAGCGCCGCCGAAGTCCTTCGCGCGGATCTGCTCGATAAAGCGGGGAATGTTGATGTTGACGGGGCAGCCCTCAACACAGAACGGCTTCTTGCAGTTGAGACAGCGCTCGGCCTCGGCCAGCGCCATCTCCTCGGTGAAGCCCTTGTCGACGGGGCGGAAGTCGCAGGCGCGCTCGGCAGCCGGCTCCTCGTTATCGGGGGTGCGGGGCGACTTCATATCGGCAACGAAACGACCGTTAACTAGTGGCATGCGCAGCTCTTTTCCTCATAGGCCTTGAGGGACGCGCCCTCTTCGGAACGGTAAGCGGCCTGGCGGGCACGAAGGTCATCCCAGTCGACCAGGGTGGCATCGAAGTCGGGGCCGTCGACGCAAGCGAACTTGGTCACGCCGCCCACCTCGACGCGGCAGCAGCCGCACATACCGGTGCCGTCAACCATGATGGGGTTGAGCGACGCGGTGATGGGGGTGTCGTACTTCTGGGCGGTGAGGGTCGAGAACTTCATCATCGGAACGGGGCCGACGCAGAAGACCTGGCTCACGGCCTTGTCCTGCAGCAGGCGCTCCAGCGGAGCGGTGACAACGCCCTGCTCGCCATAGGAGCCGTCGTCAGTGGTGATGTGGATGTGGTCCTCGTCGAGGAGCTCGCGGAACTGGTCCTCCATGAGCAGGAGGTCCTTGGTGCGGGCGCCCATGATGGCGTGCACCTCGTGGCCGGTCTCGACCAGGTGCTTGGCGACCGGGAAGGCAATTGCCAGGCCGACGCCGCCGCCAATGACGGCGCAGGGGCCCTCAGCCATCTCGGTGGGAACGCCCAGCGGGCCCACGACGTCGCGCAGCGACTCGCCGGCCTCGTAGGTGGAAAGCATCTCGGTGGTCTTGCCGATCACCATGAAGATGAACTCGACCCAGCCCTCGTCACCGTTCCAGCCGGCCAGGGTAAACGGGACACGTTCGCCCGTCTCGTTGGCGCGAACCATGAGGAACTGTCCAGCGTGCGCATGCTTGGCGATTGCAGGCGCCTCGATGCGGAACTTGAACACCTTCTCCGAGAACTGCGTCTTCTCCAGGATCTTATACATAGAACCCCTCTCTTGTTAGGGCCGCCGAACCGTGCCTCCACGGAAATGGACGGTAGCCCGAATAAAACCGTACGCGCACAGGCGTTGTGCAGACATACGGTGCAAATTATACCCTCATGGACATGTCGCTTACGTGTGTCTTCGGCGGTCGGGAAAAGGGTTTATCCACTTCGGCCTACCAAAGGGGGAGAGGTTTATTTTGGCAGGTTTTATCAGGCAAAACGGCAAAGGGGGCCGGCCTCGCGCATCGGTGAGGCCGGCCCCCTTTGGGGCGTTATGCATGTATGGTGGCAGCGTGTTTATTGCGATGTGCCGACTGCGGCGTTTACGCAGATAAAACCTGCCGAAATAAACCTGTCCCTAAATGGTAGGTTTTAGTGCTTGCCGTTGGCGGAGGCGGAGCCGTTGACGTGGTCGCGGGCATAGATCACGCCGTGCACGATTGCCAGGCCGGCGGCGTCTGCGGCGCGGGCGCAGGTGTCCTGGAAGTCCTCGGCCTCGCGGGCGCGCAGCTGCTTGAGCACGTAGTCGGCGACAGCCATCTTGCCGGGAGGGTTGCCGATACCGGTGCGGATGCGGCTGAAGTCGCGGCTGCCCATCTTGTCGATGATGGAGCGCAGGCCGTTGTGGCCGGCGTGGCCGCCGCCCACCTTAACACGCACATCGCCGGCGGGAATATCGAGCTCGTCGTGGATTACGAGCAGCTCCTCGGCCTTGATTTTGTACTCGCGGCAGAGCTTGGAGATGGGGCCGCCCGAGGTGTTCATGTATGACTGCGGCTTGACCAGCACAATCTGGCGCTTGCCGCCCTCTTCCTCGGCATCGTTGATATTGATGAGCGCGACCTCGGCGCCGGCCTGGTTTTTCCAGTACGTGACGCCGGCCTGACGGGCCAGCTCATCGATCGCCTTAAAGCCGGCGTTGTGGCGGGTCTCGGCATATTCCTCACCCGGGTTGCCGAGTCCGGCAACCATGCGAATCTTAAGCGGCTGTGCAGCTGCCATGTTCATCCTTTCGTTGATTTGTCGCCTGCTATGGTGAGCGACCCTGTTGCCGCTGTCAAATGGAGGGTAATTGAGGGCGTTTGGGGGCGTTTGGACGGACGTCGAAATCCGAGGTGGACAGTTAGTTCAGATACGTATAAGTTCTGAGGACTCGAATTACTCAATTCAATGCCGATACGTGGTAGCGCGCAGAGATGTGGTGTAAGAGGCGGGGAATGCCCCGC
>NZ_QRZD01000014.1:0-61824 GCF_003464565.1 Collinsella sp. AF14-35 | reverse complement strand
GTACGGATGAATATGGGAGGTGTTCGGATGAAGTTGCCAATCAAGGCCCCCCCCGACGAGTGCGTAATTCTGTATCTTGTTATGTACGGAATAGTTCCGTACAATGATGCAAAGGAGGTTTTACCATGCCAACGATTGAGAAACAGCGCCGTATGGATCTAAGGCTGACCGAGCGTCAACGCCTTACTTACGAGCGCGCCGCGGCCTTGCGCGGGCAAACTCTCACCCAATGGGCCACGGCTCACCTTGACGAGAGCTCCGCACGTGACATCGCCGAGGCGTCAACAACCTATCTTTCTCCTGATGGTTTTGATGCATTTTGCGAAATGCTCGACTCACCCATGCCCCAAGCCGCAAAAGCGTTGCTCGACCGTAAAGCGATTTGGGAATGAGCACGTTTACCAAGCCCGTTCAACTCCCCGTTGGTCAAGGCATCGAGGCTTTCCACTGCGGTAATACCCTTGTAGACGGATGGGCTAAAAACAGATCAGCCTCGGCGCGAAGAAGAGGGTCGGCGGTTATATACGCATCGTATTACGACGGCGCAGTCGCCGGGTTCTATACGCTATGTACGCACTCCGTAGCTCGCGAAAATGTTGACGGAGGATGGTTCGTTCGGAACTCCCCCTCCCAAGTTCCCACAGTGTTGCTTGGAATGATGGGGGTTGATGAGAAATTCAAGGGGCTTGGTCTGGGAGCATCGTTGCTCAAAGATGCCATCGAAAACGCCTTGAAAATTTCTGCCCTAGCGGGAGCGCGAGCTTTGGTTGTCGATCCAGTAGATGATGAGGCGGCAGCGTTCTATGCGCATTTCGGCTTTGCAGCCCTACCCAGCACCAACCGAATGGCGTTGAAACTCTAGACCGCCAGCAGCATCTCCTCCAGCTCCCAGTATGTCTTAAGTTACCCTACAGATAATGACTATTGCCAAAATGTAGGGTAACTACCCAAGGCATCATACGAAGAGCTCGCTATGCCTGCCCCTACGCAACGTCCCAGGGCTGGAGCTCGCCGCCCAGGCGAACGATGCAGTCGTAGAGCACGGTGTGGCGCTCGGCCGGGTTGGCATCCCGATGAAAATGCCCGTAGTACCAGCGCTTGTAGTCCAAGCGATCTTCCAGCTCGTCGAAAAATGCCGTAAGCCGATCGACAGCTGGATAATTCCAGCCAGGTGCCGGATAGAGCGTGGGCGAGAGCATGCGCGTGGAGCAGGTGTGGGTGATCACGTAGTCGACCTTCCAGCCCACGCTATCGAGCTTTGCCCGCGCCTCCTCAAAGTTGCGCTCGCCCGGCAGCTCCTGCGGCCACCAGCTGGAATACGGGATGCGGTATTCCTTGTCCACACTCGTGGCGCCGCCCATGGTAAAGATCGTCGACCCACCGAGCTCAAAAACCTCGCCGCGCGTCAGGCGCCGTATAGGCGAGGTGTCCGACAGGCGTTGCGTCAGTCCACCGTGCCACAACTCCAGGGGGCGCTCCGCCCAATGGTCGTAGCGTTCGTGGTTGCCGTCGACGAACAGCACGGTATAGGGGCGCGACTCCAGCCAGGCGATATCGGCGCATTCCTCGGCAGAAAAATCCCACGGAAAGCCAAAGTCTCCCGCGATAATCAGATAGTCGTCGCTCGTCAGACTATCCCCAAGCTCCCAGTCGCGGAGCTTTTGCATGTCGATGCCACCGTGGACATCACCCGTCACATAAACCGTCATCGGATCACCACTTCCCTCTTATAGGCTTCGAGATCGTGCTCGATCTGCTCGTCGCCCGTGGCGTTGACCCACCACGGCCATTTAACGCAACACGCCGGCTCGTCGACCTGCGCAAACCACGACTTGAGCTCCTCCAGGCTCACCGGGGCGTAGCCGTTGGCGTCCACGCCCACGTCATAGCGCAGCAGCCCCTGCCTAAGGTTGAACGTGTTGTACGCGCCGCCGCAGCTGTGGATATGTCCGTGAAGATGCCAGCCGCCGTGCGACATGCCTTGCCAGTCGACCATGGGATAGTGGCTCAGCACGATTTTTTGGCGGTCGATCTTGAGCACACAAATGGGCGGCTCGACGATAAAAGCATCCGCCACCGCAGGCTGCGTCCAGTCTTTGTCGTGGTTGCCAGGCAGCAGATGGACGTGCTTGCATGCAATGCTCTTACGCAGCTCGTAGGCGTCTTGCACCGTCATCTTAAAGCTGAAGTCGCCCAGAATAAAAAGCTCGTCGTCCAAAGCGACCTTGCTATTAATGTTGGCGACCATGGCGTCGTTCATCTGCGCACCAGTCGACCAAGGCCTGTCGGCGAGCCGCAGCATGTTCTCGTGTCCAAAGTGGGTATCGCTGGTAAACCAGATCATGGGAACCTCCTAACGCTGTTGCCCAGAATTTCCACTCGCCGCCCCACCCTACTCATCGGTGCATCGCGCCTCAATCGGCACGATATCTTGGTAGATCAGGCGATGCTTGTCGTCGCGCCATTCATCGTCATGGTAATGGCCAAAGAACCAGGTGCGGTAGTCGAGTCGCCCGTCGAGCTCGCCCAAAAAGGCCTGCAGCGAATCGTCGTAGAACTCGCGATTGCACTCCATGCACAGCTCGTCTGCCAAATCGACCGGCGCCTCGTGAGTCACAACATAGTCGACCTTCCAGCCCACACGATCGAGCGAGGCGCGACAGTATTCCATCTCGCTCTCACTCGGCATTTCCTCGGGCCACCACGTCTTTCCCTCCCGGCGCCACTGTTTGTCATGGCTCGCGGCGCCACCCATGGCGAGCACCGTGTTCCCCGCGATGTCGAACACCTCTCCGCGCATCAGGTGCAGCACATGCGGGCGAGCCTCGTGAACGAGGCCCCCGTTCCACTCTCGGATCGGCAGCCCCGCCAGCAGATGATAGTTCTCGTGATTGCCGTCGACAAAACACGTAGTCCAGGGCTTGGACTCAAACCAGTCGAGCCAGTATTTGTCGGTGTTTGAGCCACTCCATATAAAGCCAAAGTCGCCGGCAACGATCACCACGTCATCGCGCGTCAGCGTACGGCCCAATGGCCAAACGCGCGACGAGAAGCGGCTCGCCCCGTACTCGGCAACACCGTGAACGTCTCCGGTAACGAAAATGGACATTAAGCGGCACCTCCGTGCTGTGCGACTCTAGACAAATCGATGGCAGAAATTGCGGATCAGCCCCGGCATCCGCACCCCTTAGGGCTTACCCCTCGTTCTTCCATCCAAACGGATCAAACACCCAAAAAACTAGATCGAGCACACTGTTGGCGGGCAGCATGTTGGGCAGGGCGTCTTGCCTCGCTTGAGTGCGGCCGCTAATGGTACGCTGGTTTTAATGGCGTTTTGAGGAAGGCTTTTGCACCCCGTAGAACGGTGGTAAATCTTGCCGTTCTTGGTAACGATTACCTTGATTTTTGAGACATCCACACTGCGGGGCTCGATGGGCGCGGCCACCTTTTGACGAGCCGGTGCCGTTTTCCAAGGCTTGCCTCCCGAAAAACCAGAATCGCAGAACCGATTAATATAGCCGTCAAAACACCCATCGAACAGCAATCCCGTTGCCAGGCCCGCTATGAATCCGCAGACGATCGCGGCCTCTCCTCTAATTTGCATATATCCCTCCTTAATCGCTCTTGAAGAAAAGGGCGGCGCGCGCCGCATGGAGCCTCATCACCCCCTACGGTACGCGCCGAAAATGGTCCGCAGCCCCTTCTGTCCCTAACGGGTCAGCTGGCGGCGCTTATCGGACAGGAAGACACCGGCGGCCACCAGGACCGTGCCGCCGATCACGAAGGTCTCACCCAGCAGCTCGGACGCATCGCCCGTGGCGGGCATCGCCGTCTGCCAAGTCGTGGCCTCGGTCTTTGCCTCCGCATGCTTGGCCTGGTACGTCACTTGCGTGACGGGCTGGGTCTGCTCGCCGTTTCCGCGGTCGGCGGCCTCTTGGCGAGCGATCTCGGCGTTAAGCTCGGCAATAGCCTGGTCGAGCTCGACCTTGGCGGCGGTGTAGTTGGCGAGCGCCTCCAAGTATGCCGGCGCCACGGCATCCGTCGCAGCCACGGCGTCATCGAGTTCGGCCTTGGCGGTCGCGGCACGCTCGGCGGCATCGTGGGCCGCAGCGATCTTGGCGTTAAGTACCTCGTCCGCATCGTCAGTGCTGCCGTTGACAATGGCTTCGGCAATATTGATTCTGCGCAGGCGGGCAACCGCGGCGGCAGAGGCGTCGCGCGCGACAGTCGCATCCACCACGGCATCGTCAGCCTCCACCACGTCATACTCGGCATCGCTCACGGCCATCGCCGCTGCATCGAGCGCGGCATCGGCAGTCGCTTTGTCCCCAGTGGCCTTGGCAAGTGCTGCGGCGGCATTCTTAAGCTGAGAGGCGCGGGCGGCAGCTGCATCAGATTTTGCCTGAGCCGTTGCCACGACGGCGTCGGCATCGCTTGCAGCCCGCTGCGCCATATCGAGCTCCACCTGAGTGGCAGCAGCATCGATGCCTGCCTGATCGGCATCGCCTTGGGTGGCAAGAAGTTCGGCCTCCGCCTCGCGCTGATTGGCACGCGCGCTTTCGAGTGCAGACGACGCCGCATCAAACGCACGCTGAGCAGCGGCGATATCGGCTGAGTACGCCGCTAGCTCATCCTGGGCCGCGGCAAGTGCATCCCGTTTGTCGCCAACACCGGCACGAGCGGCGTCCAGTGCGCGCTTGGCAGCAGCCACCTTGCCCTTGGCAATGTCGAGCTCGCCAGACTTGGCGGCCACGGCGTCCTGCGCTGCCGCAACAGCGGCGTTGGCAGCGCTCAAATCGGCGCGGGCATCGCTGACGGCACGCGCGGCGGCGTCAGCTGCAGCCTGCTTTTGCGCCACGGCAGCCTGGGCCTCCGAGGCCTTGGTTGCCGCGACATCAACGTTAGCGGCAGCGCGCTCAACCTGGGTTTGCTTTGCTGCAACGGCCTGCGATGCTGCACTCACCTTGCTGCCGGCATCGTCGGCAACGCCCTGCGCCACAGCAAGCTCCTTGCGTGCCGCATCCACGCCCTGCTCGGGATTTGCCAACGAGTCACACCACGCATTCAACGCAGCCTCATACTCTGCAACCGTCATCGGATTGAGGTTATACGGCTTATACCATTGACCAGAATATACAAATGTTTGCGCCTGTGTACTCCCGTACAGCGTCCCTCGCGTGCAAACGCCCATGCCCGTCACGGTGTAATCGGGGTTGATCACGTTGATGTAATGTCCGACCGAAGGGTTTGGTCCACCGTGCAGTGCGGCGTAGTTATCAATCTGGGAGCTATGCGCTGTATAGAAATCGTAAGCGGCCTTTCCCGTAAGGCCCGACGCGCCCAGCGAGGCGGCGGCAGCATCAAAGATGGCCTTCTCCTGATCGACCCACTGCTTAAACGGATTGCTTCCGTAGTTCCACGCCACATTCTCGCCCACGTTAAACTGCTGAGCGTGCGCGACCTTCGTATCGGAGAAGTTCGCGTCGGCGATGGCGGTCGCCATCATGGCATATGTCACCTTGAGCTCGCCTAGGCCAACGCTTGCGCGATACTCGTTGCACGCTTTGAGCCACACAACCGCCTGCTTCATATTGGTCAGGCTCGTCGCGTCGACTTCCTCGCCCACCTTGTTGTAGCCAGCGAGTTTGCAGTTGAGGATGATATCCGCCGCATCGTCGGCACCCACACTCTTAAAGAATGCGATGGCACCCTGGCGGTAGTTCTCCGCCGATGCATTCGCCGTTGCCTGCGCGGCATCGAGCTTGGCCTGGGCCTGAGCCACAGCTTGGTCGGCCTGCCGCTTTTGGGCCTTCGCTTGATCGAGCGCCTTATCGGCAGCGTCTTTCTCGTCCTTGGCTGCCGAGAGCTTGGCCTGGGCATCGGCCAACTCCGTAAGCGCGGAGGCATGATCGGCCTTAGCCTGGTCAAGGGCGGCATCGGCTGCCGTCTTGGCGGCAGCAGCGTCATCCAACTTGGCCTGGGTAGCGGCAGCAGCCTGTTGCTGAGCGGCGAGTGTCTGCTGAGCAGCCTGCACCTCGCCCTCGACGGCAGCCACCTCTTGCTCGACGGCAGCAAGCTCGCTCTCGCGCTGCGACTGCGTGGCCTTGGCGGCCGTTAGCGCCTCGGACGCAGCGGTCACCTTTGCCTTGGCGGCCTCGTACTCTGGGCCCGCAGCGCCCTGCTCGGCTCGGTCCAGATCGGCCTTGGCCGCGTCATAGCTCGCCTGCGCGGCATCCACATCCGCATCTGCCGCGGCCTTTGCCTGCTGAGCTGTCGAAAGCTTGCCCTGTGCGTCCTGCCGCTTGGCAGCGGCGTCAGCAGCAGCGACCTGAGCATCCGAGAGCTTAGCCTGCACATCAGCTGCCGACTGCTTTGCCTGCTCCAAATCACTCGCGGCCTGCTCTGCGGCAGCCTGGGCGGCGGCTACGGCCTCGGGCGTGGCATCGGATGCAGCAGCCTGTGCGGCCTCAAACGCAGACTGGGCATCGGCAGCCGCCTTCTGGGCGACAGCCAGGGCTTCGTCCTTGTCCGTCAGGCTCCTCTTGGCGGCATCAAGCGCAGCCCGAGCGTCCTCAAGCGCCTTGACGTCAAGATCGGCCTTATCCTGCGCGGCACCCATCTGCTTTTCCAGCTCGGCCGAGGCAGCAGAAGCCGCGCTCTTGCTCGCATCGCAAGCCGCGTCATAGACACCCTGCGCCTGCTGCTGGTTGACGGCGGCAGCATCGTAGGGAGCAGCAGCCGCTTCCAGATCGGCCTTGGCGGTAGCAGCCTTGGCGCGCGCCGCATCAACTGCAGCCTGCAGATCGGCGACCTTTTGCGCCGCAGACACGGCGCCCACGCCAGCACCGGCGGCCGCAGCGCTCGTCAGCGGCGACATCACCGCAGCCGTTGCGCCCGCGGCGCCAATGCCATCCGCACCCTGCGCCGCCGCGGTCAGAGGCGACAGCAGCGAGCCGCCCGTCATGGCAATCGTCGCCGCAGCAACCGTCGCCACGCGCCCAGCCGCCCTGGCCTTACCCAAGGCCTTGCCGTTCATGTCCTTGTTCATGTTCTTGCTCATTGCCGATTCCTTCCCACGGTGAGCCGTTGTTTGACACAGATAGTCGATCCAACTTGCCCCATTAAAAAGAGGTGATAACGGGGTAATTAAATTGAGCGATTTGAATCGCGGCGAACCTGGCATTCGCAAAAGCCAAACTCATAGTTCCGCTCGCGCTCAATCTCATCCAAATACTCGAGATCTTCGCCACTTGGCGCCTCTTCACCTAGGCATACAGGCCAGTTCTCTGTGCGAGAACGGTCAGTACGGCCATAAATGGTCTCGAGATTAATGAAATCGATATTGCCGTTGTTAAAGGAGAAATTGCTGGTGCTCATGCTCAAATCCCGTCCACATAAACTCAAATTGCTGTGCTTGGCCTCTTTTAGAGACCCCATCTCATACGCTATGACTGTAGTATATGCACTCTGCTTGCATGTTGCAAGAACATTTTTATTTTTCTAGCGCTTATAGCTAATCTGTTTCCTCTGTTTCCTCACGAGCAAATACCAGGCTCCCCCGCCGCGCCCTCACGCGCGGCACATTCGTTGAGATACTTCACCGGAATCGGCCACCTGGAGGGAGCTCCGTGGCGCGAAAGCCCCACATTGACCAGCTGAACCAGCAGCTCGGACAGATCGTCGCCTTCGAGCACCTCAATCGAGCGCACATGAATCGCCGTCGCCAGGTCCTCCTTGGTGCCGTTGTTGACGCCCACAAAGTAGCAGGTCATCCCTGCACGTTCAAACGTTCCAATGCCGTAATAGGGCGAGTTGTAGCTTTCGAAAAACTCCTTCTTACGGCCCGCTTTGCCCGTAAGCTGGTAATCGCGCACCAAGGTCGCAAAGTTGTTAGAGAAGGTCGTCAAGCCCGTTTCGCGCACGCGCGCGAGCATAGACTGTCCACCTGCCCGCACGTCAAAGATATAGGCATCCTTGTCGAGCTTGCCGTCGGCCGTCAACAGCTCAAGCTCTATCTCGTCCACGGGACCATCCTCGATGGAATGCGAGGTGTAGTCCATGGCCCCGTCAGCACCAATCGTTAGCGTTGCAAGGCGCGCATCCAGCTCAATCTTGTCTTCCTCTTTACGCGGAACATTGACCACGCCGCAGACCGTCACCGACTCAACGCCAAAAGAGCCAAGGTCAAACGCCTGCATCCGTCCGTCGACGACGTTCTGCTTTACCAGCAGCTCTTTGAGCATGGCTCCCAGGATTCCCTCCTGTGCGCCCCGTACCTTTGTATTCGGCATCGCCTTAACCAGCGGCTCGCACACATCCGGCGTCACATGCTGCTCCACCACGCCAGCGTGCAGAGCATAGCCATCGTCCTCGGCGACCTCGTTGGCTACCACAACGATATTCCACGCCAGCGGATCAACAGCCCTGCCGCCATACGACGCGCGCACGCCCCACGAGGAATCGTTGAGCCGATCGGCCAACTGGCGCGCTACCCTATCAAGCCCGTCACCCGCGAACGAAACCACAACCCGCCGCCCCAACGAACGCTCCGCAACCACATGGGCGTATCGGTCGCTTTTCAGAACCTCGTAGAAGCTCTTGCGCGGATACTCCCTGAGCGATATCTGGACAAAATCGCTGTACCGACGCTCAAGAATCTGCAGCTCTCGGTACAGGATTCCCTTCTTGGTATAGGCGACCTTTTCCGCCTGGGCAGAAAACGTAAGGTCACGGCGTTTGGACGGCTTATCGCCCTTGGCACGGCGCAGGATATACTCATCGCTTTGTCCGTGAGCCAGCACCACCGTAGCCACAGGCGACAGCCTGTAACCCACCTGGCTGTTGATCTTCTCGAGTTCCAGCTTGTCGCCTGCCGCACGACCGATGAGCACCCGCCGCTTGGCAAACGTTCGGATCTTAAGTTCAAAGGTGCAGTCCTCGTTGATAACAGTCTCGACCGTCTCAATCTTGGCAGGGCCCGTTCCTGCTTCCTCAATGGCGTCGCGGCGGTCGCCCTTGGCACTAATGACATACAGGTGTCCCGTGTCATTGGGAATCTCGTCCTCGACCCCCTCAAACTGCGAGCAAGAGTTGAATAGCAGGCGCAACACGACGCAATCTTCCAGCTCGTCCCAATGAGTTTTAATCGGAACCATTTGCTCATGGGCGAGCGGGGCGTTAAGGTCGCCCGTCTGCGCGCCCGCCTTGACCATCAGAAAGACGCGGTTGTCCTCGAGCTGGGTGAGCGCCACGACCTTGCCCGTCTGGCACACATCGGCCATAAAGTCCGCCACGGCATGCTTGCCTGCATCGCCAACGTTGCACCAAAAGACCGAGTAGCGCTTCTCGGCAGCCGCGGCATCGAGCTGCAACACAAGCTCGGACACAGCGATGTCTCCCAGGCCACACGGCTGGTTATGCTTCGATTGCACGGCCGATCGCCTCCATCATCTCCAGACTGATTGCTCCATCAGCTGCCATATAGGGGAAGGAGTAGACCATCCCCTCGTCATCGATTGTCTTTTGGCGGAGCTCCAGCGCCGCTTCATCGGCCAAAACATTGACGATCAACAGGCGCTTCGCCCCAACTTTTTGGGCCTTGGCCTTAAAGCGCTCGGCATCCGTGGCATCGCCGCCGTTGCGCCTGTAGGCCTCATAGGCGCCGATACGATAGTGCTTAAAGTCGATCCACACCCCGGTCTTGTTGCCGGCGGCATCGAGCACCTCAAAATCGCCGCCTGTCTCGGCATGGGCCGCATCACCACGAGTAAGCGAATAACACCCGTCGTAATACGCCTCAAAGATGGCCCTGCCGGCAGACTCGCCCAGCTCTCCAAGGTATACCGCTTGGAACATATAGGGCGTCATGTGCACCGTCGCCGCCGGCTGCAACGTCGTAGGCACCCCGTCGCGCGACCAGCGCTCGCGCACCTCGCGAATTGAGAGCAGCTCGGACACACGAGCAGCCATCTGGCTTACCTGGCGAACCTTCGCGCCCTTTAAGCCCTCGTTATAGCGGCAGCGCTCCTCCAGGCGGGCAGCAATCTGCTCGACAGGTTCACCCTCATAGCTGGGAAACTCAAAATGCGGCACCTTACACGCTCCGCCCTGCGCATACGCATAGCCACTCGCGGCAAACGGCATGTGCAGTGCGGTGCTTTTGCGCGCAGGATAGCTTGCGAGGTCCTCCCACGGCAGGCAAAAATGATGCAGATAAAAGTCGCGCTCGCCATCGAAGGCGGCCAGATCTTCCTCGCGCGCATCGAGGGAGGTAACCTTCCATGCCAGCTTTTCGTGCTTCTCTTTCGCCAGGTTGTTCCTAAAGGCAGCAAGGTTCTGCTGTTTGTTAGCAGCGTGCTGCTTCTTGTCCGCCATGTGATTGTTGACAGCCGCACAGGCGCCAACAACCTGCTCCAGCTCGTAGCCCATCGGCAAATCGTGCAGGAACGAAAAGTCGCAATCGCCGGCGATTTTGCGGTCGAGCATTACCTGCACGTGCGGCATCTTTACGCTCGTGCGCATCAGGCGGCCCACGGCCTGCGCCACAATGCGAGCACCTTCGACCTGATAAGAGAGGGTATTGCGAACCGGCAGATTCCGTTTGGTGCCAGACAGCAGCAGCCGTACGTTATGACGCTTTTCGGTAAACGGGACCTCTCCGCGCGCCACCAGCTCTTCCTGTTCAACCACACCTGTCAACGCCTGCTGAACAAACGTCGCCGAGCTAATCTCGACTTCCGACGTCAGACGGCTCGTAGGCGACTCAATGTACAGAAAGTCCAGGTCCATCTTGGGACGGCGGTCGGCATCCTCGAAGCCGCAATCAACCTGTCGTACCGTGCGACACAAACTTTCCGGTACCTTGTATTTAAGATTCTTGGAAAAGCCACCGGCCGACAAATTGATGAGCATAAGGGTTGGCCGGCCCATCTCGAGACGGTTTTGAGCGTCACCCCAACCGATATCCCATTCTGCAGCGTTAAAGCACGGCACCATACCCTTGGCCTCCTTGAGCGACTCCTCGTACGACGCCTCGGGGCACTTAACGTTCCGAATCACCAGCTCGGCAACGATTTCTCGGGCAAGGTCCAGCGCCAAGCTATTAAAGTCGCCATGGTTTCCCATGTGGCGCGTCGTAAAGATGGCTCCTGCCTGATGCTCGTTGCGTGCAACGCCACGTGCCCAGGTGCTCACGGCAACGAGTGTCTTGCTTAGACGCTTCAATTCAAACTCGATGCTCTTGACGTCGCTTGTGCCCACCCTGTCGGCGATCTTTAAACGCAGACGCACCGCAAGCCCTTCACTTACGCCGACCTGGTCAAAGAACTCCATCACGCGCTCGTACGTCTCGTCGGGCGATACGATGGCCCCACCAAAGGCGCCGCCGGCCAACGCAGCCATACCGGCAAGATTCTTGTCTTCGTCAACCCAAGCAACGTCAACGTCGTACGTCTTTGCCGCCTGCTTGTTAAACAGCTTGGTCTGTCGCACGATCTCTTGGTTGAGCTCGCCAATCCACGTATCCTTGCGGACCACGCCGTGAACCTCATCGAGGTAATCCAGGTTAAAGTTCTTTACGGTCGATGCGCTCCAAGTTGCGCTCATGCACACGCAGGGCGCATTGGCAGCAATGGAGGCCAAGTACGCCTCGGGCATGCGCTCAATGCCATGGCTGGTTAGGTGCGTGGTAAATATGTGGTCGAGCGTGGTTTCCATCACCAGGTAGCCGACGCCGCGCGCATACATCGAGTCATCGGCTGCATCAATATCGTCGTTCTTACGGTTCTTAAAGAACAGCGCCATCATTAACGAATCCCAAAAATACTTCTCGTTGGTCTGATCGTTCCTAATGCCCAGCGCATCGATGATGTTCTTGCGCGAAAGATCGTCTTTGTACGAAATGCTGCCGTAATACAGGCTGTCCATAAGCGCAGCGCAGCGGCCGAGATGACCCACCACCATCCTGACGATACCGCGAGCTCGGCGCACCGCCTTGTTGACTGTTGGCTGTCCATTCGCCCCATGAGCCGTAATCATATTGTGGGTACCGTTCTTATTGAGCTTGTAACGCAACGGGTTTATCGAGTTGTCGTCCACCGAGATATCGTCACTGCCAAACAGATGTCGACCGAAGAGTTGCCCTTCTTTCGCCTCATCAGACAGCGCAAAAGGCAGACGTAGCTTCATCTCCTTAATGCAAGAGGCAAGCGCCTTTTGAATATTCTCGGCATCCTTTGCGATTTCTTCGGCAGCTCCCTTTACGCTCGCTCGCGAAACCCTGTTCCTCTCGGCATTCGACCCCTTGTGATCACCCGACGTGGAAGCGTGCGTGTAGACCGCCATCCATTGGTCTCGATTTCCTAGCAGCAAGGGGTCCACCACGCCGCCGTTAAAATGACGATCAAGGATGCGCAGCACCTCATCCGGCTGAAACGTCACGGGGTCGTCCGTCAGCGTCGACAGCATATCGGACTTCATATGATCGATTTCGTCAAAGATAAACATGCTCTTCTCGGCGGCTGACGCATTAAAAAGCACAACTCTCGCACCGGTCACCGTATCAATTGTGTTGACGAGCTTTTGAGGCGTGCACGCAATCACATGCGGCATGCTCTCGTCGTTGAGTAGCGCAGATGGCCAAATCTGAGGGATTATCTCCATGCCACGCGTGATGTTTTTAAGCTCGCAACTCACTGCCCAACGCAGGCTCGCATCAGCTAACGACAGCTTGTCCCGCAGGCTGGGGGTCAGACGATCGACAACACTTCCCAGGCGTCTCCTTGTGTCAAGGATGCCCAAAAGGTCATCGGCGACCTCCATAGCGTTACGCCATGCCCGCTTAATGACGCGATAAGAGTGCTCGTCATCTGCTTCGATGGGACACGGAATTTTTCGCACACCCACGGCACCCTTGCCGCGGGTGGCCTCGATCCAATGCAGGATGTTCTCGCCCGCGCGCGGAAGATCGAACACCATGCGCGCCGCATCTTTGGAATCCATACCCTGATCAACCAGCAGTTGGCGCACGTTTGCAACATAGTTGTCGCGGTTGTCCTTGCCCGGCACCACAAACACCAAGGTACGGCGGCCGGGGCATTTGTTAAAACACCCCGACTCATCCCAGCCGCCGGCAATTAGATCGGCCGTGACCTGCTCGGCCGTGTAGTTTTTACCCGAGCCCGTCGTGGCGCCCAAAAAGTACAGGCCGTTGTTGTCCTGGTCCTTGGGGGCAAACAGCGCACGCTCAAAAAACTCGCGCATCGCCTTTTGGCGCGCAAGATAGGGAGCAAGCTCCTTGTCGCCCGCAGACGACGGATTCAATTGGCAGTTCAGCTCCCACGTAGCCATGGTCAAACCTCCGATTTAGTTGTTGCATGTGTTGAATACCATCCCGTGCGGACAAAAACTCACGCAGGGCGGTTGAGGTGGCGGCGTCCATGCCGCCTGAAAAAAGAAAGAAAGGAAAGAGAGACAGTCGGCGATTACTCGCACGAAGCGAGCAACTTCTTAAGATCGCACTCCAATACCTCGCGTTCTTCAGCGTCAATCACTACAAGGGCGACACGCATCAGGGACACCTCGCACGGAGACTCGCTTGCACAGTTATCTCCCAAAGATCCCCGAAGCATGACCGTGCCTGTTCCCGGGCAAGCGGAACAGGAGCGCTATGCCCAAGAGTACGAAGCAAAACAGCGCGCCTACGAGGACGCCCTTAAGCAGGCGGAACATTACGCCGCGAGTAAGGAAACAATGTAGCAACTAGGGTCGGTAGGCTGTCCGGTCTTTTCCGACAGCCTACCGATCAGGCGCGCCGTTCAATGCAGCGGCTAGAGATTCTCATCAGACTTCGAACTGGCCCTGGCCGCTTCTTCGTCCTCAATCAATTTCCTGACCGCTGAATAGGCGTCATACGTAGCGTCTTCAATCTTATCCAGGGCTTCTGGATCATGCATGCACCCGCCCTCCTGGAGTTTCTGGATCAAAAACCAGGCAGCAGTGAGCAGGTTGTCAACATCCTCAACATCCAACTGATCAATCGAATACGCACTATCGTGGAGCTCCAGCAAATATGAACTGGCGACGCGGATGGCCTTACTTACATATGGCTCAAGGTCGTATTGGGGGTAGCGGGCATCGAGGGCCGTTAACGGATCGGTCGGCTCAACCCAATAGAGCATCGTTGCGCTCTCGCGCTTCTCCAGCGGATACTGCTCGACCGCCTTTTCCCAGCTTACATACCAGGGATTGTCGTCCTTGTCTGCAAGCGATTTGCAGTAAAAAAGTGCCGTAGCAGCACTTGCGCAAGAATAGTAATGGCGCGCCCTGCTCTTCTTGAACTCATCGTTCAGCTCATCGTTGTAAAACAGCTCCGCCTCCATGACCAGGAACGGACCATCCTCATCCGTAATGCTCATGGGATAGTTGTTACGCTCATAGTCCGGATACATTTTGTCTCCAATCAACCGTTCGGACACATTAACAAGCAATATCGAACCCGCGCTCACGCGGAGAGTTGTCACCATCGCGCCAATCTGCAAGTTTTTCTCATCGCGTGAAAAGAGCTTGCGATTCTTGCATGTTTTTCTCACGTCGTGACAAGAACTTGCATGGTCGCCCCGCTAGCTGCGCCACGAGGCAGCAAGGATAACGGGAATCCCGGCAAGGCACACCGCCAAGGCGACGGCTCCGAGCGCGAGCACGATGGCCACGCTTACGACGACATAGGCCACGGCAATGAAGGTCAGTGCCAGCAGGCAGGCAAGCAGTTCGGCCACGTAGCACAACACCAGGTTCGAGCTCGCGCGCTTCAGCAGGACGTCGGCGAGGCGGACAAGCTCGATAGCGAAGCCGCTGCCGAAATTGCGTCCGGGGCCCTTGGCAAGGAACCACTTGAACAGGCACATCAGGGCGCAGCCCAGCATGATCATGATGGAAACGGCCCATACATTGTGCCCCGACTCAACAAGGCTCTGGTCACCCATCGCGCTGCCGTTGATGAGCCAACTCGTTCCATAGCCCATGAACAGCATCGCCAGCAGCAGGCAGGCGCTCAGCGCGGCGAGAGAGCGCGACACGCGCCCGCTGAACACCGGAGCCTCGCAGCTGAGTCCAAGGCCCTCGCGAACGCGCCAGGCGGCATGGTAGGCAGGGTAGGCCGCGATGAGCGCGGCCACGAGCAGCGACGCCCAATCGGACCCGGGCACAGCCGACGCGTACTCCGCAATCGCGGAGATGGAGAAGGCAGCATGGAACGACTCGTTCAGGAACAGCGCGACCTCGCCCTTCCAGACGCAAAACGGGGCGGCGACGGAGGCGGTGCCGGCAGCGGCAACCGCGGCAACGGCAACGAGCAGCGCGCCCTGCACGAGTTTGACGACCTCGCCTCTGGCGGTGCGGGGCGCAGACTCAACGGCGCTGGACGAAATTTGAATAGAAGTGTTCATGATTTTCCTTTCAACAGAAATCAAACCGGAATCGCCGGCAACTAGGATGCAGCCTCTAGTCGGCTCCGATTAGAGATTGTTCGCCCCCATTGATACCAAGTCGTGCGGACACATTAACAAGCGATATCGAAACCGCGTCCACGTGGAGAGTTGTCGTCCTCAATCCATTCGAGCCCGACGCACTCATCGATCCCTGCATCGGGGACTGACGACCATCTAAACTCGAAACCAAGCTGGTCAAGCTCATCGACTCGCCCACGGATCACTCCGTAAACATCCAACGCATTCTCGAAATCCTCCGAAGACGCGTAGCCTCGCTCGCGCTGCTTGCGCATCTGATGCAAGCGACCCATGGCGGCGGCGATAATCTCGCGAAGAGCGATAACCTCGCGCTCGCACACATCGATGTTTCCTTCGTTGAGCTTGATGCAATCGGGCATAACGGCCTCCCTGGTTTTAAGCCTTTTCGCTTGACTCCATTGAACAGCCGCGAACAGCCGCGTAATATGACTTTTATCGCGTTTTAAATTTTGGCTGTTTGGAGCATCGATGCTTGAGTCCGAAAAAGAACCATTTAGCTGGGGTTTTGAGGCTGGCTTTCTTCGCTCCCCCGTCAATCCCCGTATGCTTCTTCTTAACAGGACGCCAGAGATTGATTGCGCCGGTGACGGAAGCACATCCGGCAATGCAAGCGCATGGAGTCTCGTCTCCATAGCCAACGATCTATTACGCGTCGACTTAAGCTCGCTTTTCAACGAGATTGGGAACCACTTTCGTGAGCGAGCAGAACTTCGCTTTTATATCGATTTGCAGAACGCCATTCGACAGCCCCCTGCCGCTCCTCACCATGTGCAACACACCTCGATAGACTCCGCATCCGAGCCAGACCATGACGACTGGCTCGATCCAGACGATCCCGACCAAGAGCCCACCCAAGCAGAATTGAACGAAGCTGAAATCACTATCAACCTTCAAAAACAAAAGGAACGCGACCTCGATTTCTTTGCTCCGATATTCGACGAAGCCATTACAAGCCATGCACACGGAGAGATTTCCGGCATGGCCAGATATCTCCTTGAAAATGTCTGTAGACAGTGTGCCATGAACATCACGGCGATTCCCGACTATCGCTATTACAGCTGCTGGATGTACAACAACGCTATTGAGTGCGACGAGATCAACCGCCTGTACCGCGCGGTGATTACAACATCGGACCAACTCAACAAGCAAGAAATGGCGTCCCTCTTCAGCTCCTATCTCCAGCTCGAGTCGAACGACATGAGCATTAACGCTACCAACGGCGAGACTGATCTAACAGCACCAGTGCCGTATGACCGCGACAATCCTATACGCAACTTTCCCAAGGCGAAATCTCAGATAGAAACAGCTTGCGTCTGCACCAATATCGATCTCTTTCGAGCGCTTCTCATTGTTTTTTATCAGGAATGTCTGGAGCTTACCCCGCTGCTTAAAAACACCGAGGCACCTAGCCTGCTCGCGCAAAACGAAGAGTTTTTCCCAGCCGCCATCAAAACAAGCGACCCGCGACAATTCCGATTATTCGATGAGCAGCTGCCAGCAATCATCCGCTTTGGCGAAGCTTTTGTATACGCAGCCAAAAAACACTTGCCCGGAAACGAAACGGCTCAAAAGCTCGAAGAGCATTTGAATGGAATAAAGCGCATGAATAGCGCCCCCTTTATGCAGGCGTTTCGTAAAAACTATCTCGAAGCTATGCGCGAGAACCAGATCTTCGCAAATGGAGACTTCCATACGCATGCAGAGCTTAACGACCAGGAAAACCTCAATAGGCTCGTTGGGCTTCAAGCCGTTATTTCAAAGGCAGGAGAGCTCTACTTCACCGAAGAGGAATGGTCCTTTGCAAGCCTTTATGCCCGCATCCTTCACGAGCTGCTGCTGTGCGGCATTATGCCGATAGCATGCCAAACCTGCGGTTCGCTCTTTTTTCCAACTGGTCCCAACAGCAAGTACTGCGACCGATATAGCGAGGAGACCAAGCTCTACTGCAACCCGCGATATAACGCCAAAAAACATCTTGGTCGCAAATCGCCCCGCGATGTCGCGCTCAATATGCAGAGAAAAGCCGATACGGCGTATAAAAATGGCCTAGCGGATTGTGCCCACTATTTTGAGCGTCTTGGCAACTTTGTCCTCAATGGCATTGGTCCAACATACCAAGCGAGTGACCTTATTTCCGACGAGCTCTATTCAACATGGCTGTCTATCGTCAACCAGCCCAATTGCAGGACAGAAATCAAACGACCGGATAGAATCGGCTTTCCATACTCTGTAATGTGGTACGGAGTCGTCCGCGATGGCAATCGTTATGTTCGAGTCGAGTTTTCCGGAGCCGAGTACCCAGCGCTTTTTGAACGTTTGGGCCAACTTGCCGAAAGCCCACAATCAAAATGCACGTTGGATTTCAAGGGGCCCGGCGAGCACCCATACAGCTCCTGGCATATCAAGTTGTACAAGTTGCTGGAGATCATTGCGCAGATAAATAACGCCGATCAGATGACAAAACCCATTCCATTGCTTGGAATTGATGAGCCCGAGCGTGTCTCAACCGACCTGACGGTTCAGGACACTTGGAACACGCCCGACGCATGTGTCTGCAGTACCGGCATGATCGATGACCTCAGCTTTACCGTGTATACAAAGGGATATGACCCGGAAAAGCAGAACTGAACCGGTCGACATGTGCAAGGGCTGCATGCGGAAGCGCCGAAGGGCAGACCGCTAGTAATAAAACAGAACCGATGAGCGCATAGGTCTCATACGCTGGAGCAACAGCAACGGCGACTTTCACGGTATTCTGCAGTATCCAAACGGATCAACACCCAAATTACTTAGTCTATCTGCCCCTTTTCGGCTTCAAGCAATTCCCGTTCCGAGACGTCTTTGGAATGCACAAATAGGCCCGACATCATACGGTCGCCAATTTCATTGAGTTGTTCAGCAATATTCTCGAATGGTTTATTCAAATCAAGAGTTTTAAGGTAGAACCAGTGGCCAAGTTCATACCAGCATTCATCCAGCGGACCCTCCATAGACGTTTGGGCATAGAGCAGCATTCCGGATACGCTCGCGTTTCGCTGCGCACAATGCATAACATAACTAAATATCTGATTTCTATGTTCAGGACTCAGTATCTTTTTCTCGCAGTGTGTTCCAAGAATTGTTCCATAGCACTTAGCATCTATCACTAGTTTATAGCTAGGCCCTGTTAGCACGACATCCGTGCGCAACCTTGGTAGGTATTGAGACCTTACGCCAATACCATAGTCAACGATAGGCGCAGCAGGCATTAACCGCGGAAAATGTCTGCGATAATATTCACGTATAAACTTCTCAAATAGAGAAGAGAGCCTCTGGCTGCTCAACATAGACGAAAATTCCGCATTACCGTTTTCATCATGAACAGGAATGCTCTTCTCCAAAACCATCCGGCAAACCGCCATCAAGAATCGATAACTCTGATTGAGTTTGTTGTACCTAACCAGTCTCCAATCAATCGAATTAGCCTCGAGTGAATCGACAGTAGATAGGTATAGTGCGCTTGCCCTGAGTCCCTTTCGCGTTCGCGGAGAAACATCATGGCTGCGGATTAATTGAATTATTGCAGTTTTAACAATTTGATTCATATAGGTATTGGCTGTGAAGCTGTCATATAGACACTGCAAACGCATTGTCCCCCGAGCTTTTAAAGCGATGCTTTTCTGAATCAGCGGCCGACCTCTCAGGACTGCAAGAGGCTCTTCATGAGGCGAATAGACACGCTCAAGCCCTCGCAAATACTCTCTTTTTACAGCATCATTCAAGATAATTGCAAAAAGCTCACCGAGTCCATCGAACGGCTCTTTGCCGACTGCCTTCAAGGTGTCCGCGAACACCGCTTCCGCATCACTACCGGAAATACCAGTCGCATACGCAATCATATATAAAATGTTACGGATTGCGACGTTGTTCGCAGCCGTATTGGACATCCTAATCTATAGCCTCATACAAAAGAGAAACCTGTTCATCTAAGATTTCCTTATCGGACGAATCAAACCAATACTCTTGAAGAAGAGGCCGCAGTTCATAGTCAACGATAGACTTGACCTCAATATCCGTAGGGGCAGAATCGAAACAAAAATAGCTATGCCCGATACAAAAACCCTCCCCAAGCGAAGAGTCATGCGAAATGACATCATTTAATCGACGAACAGCATCGACGAGCGAGGTTAGTCTATCGTTACCCAATGAATCAATATAGTCTATAAATGAGCGCTGATTGAGCGCCGGACTCATAGAGTAAAACGCGAATCTCCTTCGAAGCGCATAATCAACCAGCGCGAGACCGCGATCGGCGGTATTCATCATGCCAATTATAAATAGATTCTTCGGAACCGTTAACGGTTCTGGCAATCCCGGAACCACCAATGACTCACCACGATGGTCAGCTTCAATTAACATGAGCAGTTCTCCAAATACTTTTGAAAGATTTGCTCTATTAATTTCGTCGATTATGAGGTAATAATTTTCAAACCGATGGCTTCTATCTGACGCTCGACGAAAAAACTTGGTAAACAAACCCTCCTGAGCAGCGAAAAGCCCATCAGCCGTAGGTTTAAAACCGACTATATAATCCTCATAAGAAGATCCTTGATGAAATTGAACCTTCTCTATACACGTATTATCGGTAGCGCCCATGAGCGAATATGCCAATCGTGTAGCAGCAAAGGTTTTCCCCGTACCCGGCGCACCCTGGAGAATGATATTCTTTTTTCTCTTAAGCAACGAGACGATTGCATCGTAAGACGCTTCGTCCATATAGACTTCTTCAAGAAAATCGCTTTTGTTATATCTTGTAGCGTCGGTACTCCTAAACGTCATTTGGCACTCACGCTTTCTCGACGATTGACAAATTCTATGAGCCCACGGGGCTTGATAATTCCGGCTGCTTTTTCATTTTCGCTTGCTTTTAAGAGCTTTTCGAGACCAAAACCAAGAGGCCAGGCTTTTGGGATTTCAGCATCAGAGAGGTAGTCAGCAAAATATAACCGGTTAATGGTTCTAACAATATAAATCGTCAGATGTGCAATGATGGGCTGGACGTATGGGTCGGTTTCGTCATTATCATATGAACCACCAGCACAAAATGGTTTTCCCTCTCCGACTATAGTAGGAAAACCGGCTCGTACAGACCACCCCGGGAAACGATTATTGAACTGGTCGCGAATCGTATAGTTTTTAGGTCTTCGCTTATAGACCTGCATGTTATATTCGCAATCGACGCCGCCCGTCTGTATAAGGTCGACTCTGTAAGGGGGCGTACCCTCTTCAATCTCCTTTGCCTTCAGGTTGTCTTCGTCAATCTGGCAGTATTTGAAAAACTCCACGGCCTCATTTGGGTCAATACCGGAAAGGTCGATATAAGTCTGGCCACCGCCTCCATCAGGCTTTTTAATACCTTCGATATTGCGAAAGTCAGCGGCAGTCAGGTGACGGTACATAATCTCATCCACAAATAACATTCGACCGCCTCGTTCAATCGGTGCTTACCATTTTTCCAGCACTATTATGAACTCCTTTATTTCATTTGCCAACGAACTGCAATTTGACCTAAAACGTTTGTATGCAATTTCTTTAACCTCAATTTTTCCGTAAGCAGAAAATACGTCGCAAAGATCCTCGACAGGAAAGAGTCCATCTTCGCTATAGCTAATCAAACAAACAGGGCAATGGATATCCTCGATAATCTTAGCGAAGGAATCTTTTGATTTAGTTTTTGTACAAAGATCAGAGTACTGATCGCGCCAAGGACGTAACCCACTCTTGCCAGCAGCAACAGGCTCGTCACCACGTGCGACCGTTTCAAGAATATGATAATTCGCTGCATATTGGCGTTTGATATAAGGAGGGTCCAGATAGCAAAGGTCTGCAGTAACCCCAGCAGCAAGGTCTTCTGCCCTGCCCTGAAGAACCACATTATCAATTCTTCCAGTATTAATGGATACCGGAGCTAGATGGATGGCATTTTTCGCACTTGCGGTAAAATTTGCCAGGAAATAGCCATAGGTTCCAGATATATTTGCCACTTCGTTGACTGCCATAATCAGAGTGTGACGCAAAAGCGCCTCCTCCATTTGGCAAATCCTACCCTCATCGCGCCATTCGTTTATCTTAAGTCTAATTGCATCGATTTTTGCAGCGTTATCCGATGTAAAGTACTTCCTACTTGGACATCCATTTGCAGGAAGCCCTGAAGGAGAAAACTCGCGGAAGAAGTAGCCTTCGACCGGCTCAAGTTCATTTAAATAATTTAGCACTTGCACGTAATGGCACTCAGGTTCAACCGATAAATCGCTCAGCCCCTCGAAAGAAGGCGTACGATTCATGAGCAGCTGCACATAAAGATGCCACTTGCTGTACGTCATAATGTCAGAAGCGATGACGCGGTAGCCAAGTCGACGAAACTCAGCAGCTACGGACCCAGTCCCGGCCATTAAGTCGGCAACAGTTCCTCCGGGGCTTAGATAATTTGAAGCCAATGATGTTATCTGCTCTAACAGCTTTGTCTTATTGCCAATGTAGCGATACATGCCTATTGTTTCATTTCCCTCAGTGCGCCCAAATCGGGCAGCTCCGCCATCTCGTGCTTGATACGCTCGACCTCTTTTCTATCAAGGCCGTATGCTAGCGTAACAAGCAACTCAAGTTCCGCATCGATTGCCGCCGTGTAGTGAAGATTCAGTTTCCGAGCGCCGTCAGCAATTTGATGATGAAGTTCACTTTTGTTGTCAAATCTGATGATCGGTAGTTCCTGAAGAATCCGTTTTGTTAAGTAGGGGTGTGATTTCCACTCATTCTCACCATACAGCTTCATGTAGTAATAAAAAATAACCCTCGAGTTAAGCAGCGCATTGTAAAAGTACAATGCGTCCTCTCTCAACCCTTCGCCTGCGGTAAAGAAGTAGACAGCTTGATTTACCATCCTGCCGCTATCGTCAACAACGCTTTTAATTCCTAACCCAGTCTTTCTAACAAGAATCTTCATGGGCTTATAATCATCAAGGTCCTTGTAATTAATGCCCTCAACTCCAAGTTTCAAATACCGTTGGCATGACAACGAATATCGTCCAACAGATTCACCAACAAATATAGGAACAAAACCATCGGCGGGCCTGAACTGCATGACGGATTCAAGTTCCGAGCTCGACACTTCAACCTCGCGCCCGCAGCATTTACAACGCTTAAGAGCAAGGCCCGAAAATAACGCCGCGGTGTTTGCTCCACCACATTTCGGACAGTAAAAGACGGTTCCGCGCTTTGAGATTTCTACACCTCGATGGAAAGAAACGTCAAAAGACCATTTGCCTCCATGAGACCTAATTCTCTCAATAACCGCATGATCTTCACTTGCCACATCTATATCAAATAGGCAGTCTTCATTTCTTAGAAAATCCATCTGGCGTTTAACGCGATATTGTTCTTCAAAAACTGTCTCGAGCGTCTTGTCTCCACCTAAAACGGCCTTTCTATCCGATGTCGTAAGCCGGAAGCACTTTGTTAAACTGGCATCACTTGGTATACACTTGCGGACAACGACAACCGTTGTCGCACGATGAACCCCCTCGAAAAGTTTTTCTCCAAGACGCGCGATTACTTTTATCTCATATTTCGTAGCAATAAATCGACGTAAACCATAAGCTGTTGCCGAAAATAATGAATCGGGGAGAATAAAGGCAGCAAACCCATTCGCATGTAATATGGCCATGGAAAGCTCTACGAAGAGGGCGTAGCAATCATACTGTCCATCAACATTTTTATAGCCACGCAGCAGCAACTCATCACGATCGTAAATACGGTCGGAGCTCCAAGGTGGGTTAGCAATAATTGTGTCGACACGAGCCAAACGCTCCAGCCAATACGCTTTCGGATCCGTCTTTGCAGATGGACGCAGAAAATCTTTATAAATTATTTCCGAGCCTATTATTTCGGAATAAGTGCGTGAAATCTCTATGGCCTCAGGGTCAACGTCAACGCCATAAAGTAACGAATGCCGAACATCACCGCGTGCAACGGCATTAAGTAAAGAAGAGCCCCCGCATGCCGGGTCCAAGCAAACGCCAAAAGACGGCGTGCGGGCAGAAGCGCGCTCGACCTTTAGCAGCGAAACAACAAAGTCAGCCAGAGAATTCGTTGTGTATACAGAACCGTATTTCACGAGCTAAAGCCCCCAATAATAGACAAGGGATGAGCATCGTTTATTACTACAAACCGAATAGTCCCAGCAGCGGTTTTCAGTTATGGATTTAACCATATGACCCTCCAGTCGCACCTCTGGTAATTGGCAAAAGCTAAATATTAACACCAGAAACTGGCGCATAAATCAGTTACGCAACTAAGCAGAAAAAGTATAGTGAACATCGCTTATGCCCCATTCAAGTCGAGCCCTTCCGCCCAAACCGCTTGCTCTTCCAGCAATAAACGCCAATCGTTGATATTGATAATCTAAGCCCCTCCTCGATGGTCGCATTGTCTTTGCTCAAGACCTCTTATTGAACAGGGAGCTCGAATAGTTCCATAATGTAAAATTCAATATAAATTAATTATCTTTATTTGGTATTATCTCATAATTTAATAATTATTATCAAACATATATATCAGATTATGAAATATATGTTTGATGCATTATCATCGATTTATATCAATGCGCATTATTCCGTAGACACAGTCAGAGAAAGCCGACGACTATGAAAGACAATCTACAGGAGCTGAGAAAAGAGGCTGGATACAAGTCTGCGAAAAGCTTCGCCAAGGCCCTGAGCATTCCATTTACTACGTACGCACGATATGAAAGTCGGCCTGATAAAATTCCACTTGCTGCTGCATGGCGTCTTGCAGATGTATTTGACGTATCCATAGACATCATTGTTGGACGTACTGAACCAGACCCCGCGATCGCACCTGGAGCAATTCAATCTCGGTACGACAAGCTATTGCCCGAATTCAAACAATCGCTCAGCGATTACCTCGATTATTTACTAACGAAGAATTCGAAAGTGGCAAGCCACGCCTTCCGCCAGGAATCCCGCCGCATTGAAGCCATATGCGCAAGGCTGGACACCATCTTCTTGGCCGAACTCGAAAAACAAGATCCCGACTTTTTCATTCACGCAACAGCCAAGCAGCTTCGCGCCAGATTTAATGATTTCCTAGAGCAGCGTGTCGACCTGTGCCAAGCAATTGGGGCCGTAAACGCTATTGACGTTATCATGGCTGCATACGACCGCACGCGCGGACCATTTGATTTCAATGGAATTCCAGCCGACGTGGATGCTGACGTAGACGGCTGAAATTCCACATGCACCAGGTGCAACAAAGGCAGGCACTAGGCGACCGAATTGCAGAACGCATAAAAGACGGCGGGCGAATATTTCGCCGCACTCTAATATTTAGCTGGAATTTTCCTCATTCCTCAATACCGACTCAGCTGGAAGGGCTAAGGCAATTATGTGAGAAACGCACTGAAAGCAGACGAGTTAAACCCTACCCTTTAAACACCATATAATTGTGATACTCAATAAACTCAGCTCGTGGGGCGAATCGCTTCGGAAGCGTTGTCGGCTCTCCGTTGTAGTGTCACAAATACTTGTCTTCAGGCGTCTCGTGTCCGACCACGCCGAACATTACTGCCTTCAGGTCCTTTTTAATGGTGAGTAGTCCCCCGATCGAACGCTTTGTCGTGTAGCGCATTTAGAAGCAAACCGTTGTCGGGCGCAGGTCCTTCCGTTTTTGAATCAGAGGCTGTCCAGGGCTTGATATGGCTGGCGACCAACAGCGCCTCGTTCGATAGCCCCGTCAAGCAACACCTTGAATTGTAATTGGTAAGCAAGGTATTTCGAAAGAACTCCTGGTTCACTCGCATCGAGACAATTGCTTCGCGCTCTTCGCCCTCTGGCAAATCAAAGCCAATCGCCTCTTTCAACTCATCGCTTAGCGCTTCTTCAAAATCAAAGCGATTAAGGAAAACCTCGGTCGCCTCCTCGACGAGTTCATCTCCAGCAAAGGAATACTTGGCCCAGACTAGCTTGTCCATTTTTGTTTGCATGGATCATTCCAACCTTGCCGCGAGCGCGTCGACGCTCATCGAAAGATGCGAGATTCCAGATTTTTAAGCAACTACGCCCGGCGTTCTGCCAATGGCCTTGGCTAACGCCTGGACATCCTCGCTTTTGTCATCAACCATTTTTGACGGCAGGGCGAGGTATAGGAACAGAACCGCAAGGGTTTCTTCCCTCGACCATTTGTCTCCACGGCCGGCCATGATTGCTCCTCGCCCGCGCACCGCTCACTCAATAGGTCCAGGATAATCATGCAGGAGACCGCACTCACCGCCTTTTCTCATTCGTCGGTGAATAGTTGAGACAACGGCACTTCCCCGCGCTTCTCACACCCGCGCCCAAGCTTCTTCCCAAGCTCCGCAGCACAGCGCTACTTTTCCTCGGCAAACAGGTCATCGATAGCCCTGTCGATCCGCGCGCAAGTCTGCCGATGCTCATCCTTCCAGGGCAGGTTGAGTCCCAGGCTCGCATCTCAAGAGCCGCCGAGCTTGGCGTTGATTACTTCCTCGGGATACAGCGCGTCGCGGCGAACACCTTCAATCGCCTCGTCCTCGTCCATATCACAGGCTGCATCGCCCCCCTCGAGGCACTGGCGCAGCTCCTTTTGCTCGCGGATGCGATTCAGCACGCTGGCACACACCACGGCCAAAAAGCGCAATCTCGGGGGCTAGTCGGATACATCTGGGCCGCGATCCGGCACCGGCGGTAGTATCCGATTGTCACGCCACTTCTAGAATAAAACTAGATTGGCTATAATCAAAATATATTATCGTATATTTGAAAGAGGTATTCAGTGCTTGAACGGATCGGATCATCGGACGCTATTCGTTATATGGTGCAGGATTGCGGCATGACTCTGCAGGATGCATCCGTTAAAACCGGTAAGCAGAAGGGTAGCCTGTCTACTCGCCTGCATAACAACACGCGGTTCACCATCGATGAATTCGTCAAAATCTGCGATGCGTGCGGCTGGCAGCTCGTGCTTAAACGGGGTAGCAAGCAGTTCGACCTGCGCGGGATTGATGAGAACAAGCCGCGCGGCGATGCGAAGAAGTAGGGCCTGGCTATTCGCATGCCTCACCTGCGGTCCATCCATCAGGGTGCAATTGCCTATGGCCGCCGGACGGCTTTAGACATATACGAAATCGACTACGACCTTACCGTCGCCCATGATTTGTCTAGCCGCCGCCTGCGCCGCACGGTTGTCGATTCTCTGCTGTTTCGTTAGGGTTCCGAGGCGAGTCATAGGATGGTACGGCATCGGGTTCGGCATGCTTTCGAGGAGTTCGGCCGTGCGGATATCAAGCGCCTCGGCGTATTCATCCAGAAAGTCCCATGCCTCGTCTACCGGCAGCATCGTGTCCCGCTTGGGGTTTTTCCAGTCCTTAACTGATCGGTTTGTAATACCCAATGCTGCCGCGATCTCGGACGTCGGTACTCCCAAGGCGTCCGCTTGCGCGGCAAATGCAGCCTTGAGATCGATATCGGGGGAAAAGTCCAGGTTCTGCTCGATCCACTCGCCGTCGCGGGATGCATAGACAGTAGAGCACTCTATACCCTTCGCGGCGAGTTGGTCGGCGGCAAGGCGGCTCGCGAGATTGTAAAGGCCTCCCGGTTCAGTATCGGGCAGATCTTCATCTCGGTACCAGCGAACGATATGCTGGCCGAACTTCTCGTAGGAATCGTTCGCGTCATTCAAGCATTGCAGTGTGAGGTCGCCGAGCTTTTCGATCTGGTCGCTTATCCAGTCGAAGGCATCCTTGACCGGCATACAGTCGAGCTCGGGGTCGAGCCATTTTCGGACGCTCGAGACGCGAATGCCGAGACCTCCTGCAAGATCTTCCGGCTTGAGCCATAGGTTATCGAGCTGGGCCTGCATCGAGCATTTGAGATCGAACATGGTCATTCCTTCCTGTAATCGTGCAATGCGTTCAAGAGTAATCCGTTGTCGGGCGCGAGGCGCTCCGTCATTGGGTCAGAGACTATACAGGACTTGATATGGCTAGCGACCAACAGCGCCTTGTTCGATAGTCCCGTCAAGCAACATCTTGAATCGTAATTGATGAGTCTTTCGCCCTTATGGGCTATGGTTGAAGCGTCTTTATGTGATTCAACGCACACAATAGCACGGTCCTATTTCGCTCAAAGCAATACCGGAACCACGCATATATTCCCAAGGCAACCAGGAATAGCACCATGAAAATCTCGGCTAAAGTTGGATTACTGGCTATCAGCGCAGACAAATATCCTCCAGCCATAAGAGAGGCAATGATGCCAATCAGGCTAAGGGCCCAGCTCGTATAATGCGTCTCAGCAACCGCCCGTTCGATTATTTTGCATTTCTTTTCCAGGCTAATGTCCCCATCAGCTCCAGCGAGAGAGAAGTCCATTCCTGAAATTAAATCGAGTAATTCAGCCTCGCTGTATCCGCTTTTCTTGAATCTTTTAATGAAGAAACCTCCTGGTCCAGGACCGTAGATAGGACGGTTTACACGAAACAGTTCCTTATAGGCGATTTCCATTGTTAACTCCTTAAAGTACGGGTGCTATTTACGCTATCGTTCTATCATTTCGTTCGGACAGTTTATTGCCGAGCCGCCACCGATCATTCACAGGAACCACTCTTGCAGTCAATCTCCGTCCAACCACTCCCCGCACCCCTCATACCCACGCCCAAGCTTCCTCCCAAGCTCCGCGGCATTGCGCTTCGTCTCCTCGGCAAACAGGTCATCGATTGCTCTGTCGATCCGTACGCAGGTCTCGAAATGCTCGTCCTTCCAGGGCAGATTGAGCCCCAGGCTCGTATCCCAATAGCCGCCGAGCTTTGCGTTGATCACTTCCTCGGGATACAACACGTCGTGGCGGACACCTTCGATCGCCTCGTCCTCGTCCATATCGCAGGCTGCATCGTCCTTCTTGAGACACTTGCACGGCTCCTTTTGCTCGCGGAAGCGATGCAGCGCGCTGGCGCACACCACAGCCAAAAAGCGATAACGTTCGCATAGGTCCCATTCGCCGCCGAGCCATACGCGATAGCCCAGAATGACACTTGCGGGCTCCTCGTTGAGCAGGAACAGGTCCCACGGATACACTTCAGCGCACGCGTCCTCTCCCAGCTTTTGCGCGCCACCGCGCGTAAAGGCGCATGGCTCTACGTCGTAATAGTCAAAGCCGTGGCCCGCATCGCGACGATTGATGACATGCTTGGGCAACAGGACGATCTTGTCGCTGGGCTCGGGGTCAACCTTGCGCAGCTTTTTGACCTTGCGGCGGGCGCGCTTTAAGCTGCGCTCGTTATCGACACGGCCGCGGCCGTCCGGCTTGCCGCCGTATCGCAGGGCAACCTCGCGCGCCAGGATCTTTGTGTCCGCAGCGCACAGCAGGTCGCTCACGGTGGGCAGGTCTTCCCACTCAATGCCGTCGACATCCCAAATCCTGCTCATGTTCAACCTCTTTCTGGCCGTTAAACTACGCGATCGTTCGCCCCGCTCTATATGCCCACAAGACATGAGCCCCGCTAGAGCGCCTTCTTACTCGGGGCAATCACCTCGTCCACCAGACCCAGCTCCAGAGCGCGCCTGGCGTTGCACCAGCAGTCGCGCTCGGTGAGCTCGTGGAACTCCTGGGCGCTCAGGTTGCCATGCTCGGCCAGCAGCTCGTCCAGCTCGGCGCGCATGGCCGCCGTGTGCTGGGCCACGATCTCGATATCGGTCTGCTGCGCCATGCCCGTGCCGCCCATCAACTGGTGGATGAGCACTTGCGTGTGGCGGTATACCTGGCGGTGGTCGCCGCAGGCCAAGATCACCGCGGCCATCGAGGCCACGACGCCCTCGCCCACCGTGATCACGGGGCAGTCGAGCGACTGCATGGTGTCGATGAGCGCCAGCCCCGCCGTAACGCTACCGCCCGGGCTGTTGATGATGAGGGTGATGGGCTCGGTGGCGCTCTGACGCTCCAACACCAGCATGGACTTAATAAGGCCATTGCAGGTCACATCGTTGACCTCGCCTTCCAGCAGCAGCACGCGGCTGTTAAGCAGCTCACTTGCCATATCGACGGCGGCAACGCGACCGTCCTTGGACTTCTTGATAATGCTAGGCTCACGATACATAACGGACATGGTAATTCCCTTCTAAACGGAATCGGTAAGGAGGCAAAACGGGGCCGCACGGTTTACGGCTAATGGAAGCCGTGCGGTCAAATAGGCAAGATTGAGCGCGCGAAGCTGCAAGGACTAATCCCTCAGCCACTTGGCCGCATTGGGATGGTCGCCGCAAAAATACTTCTTGGCACGGAAGGGGCGCATGCCGGTCACTTTGACCAGACAATCGGCGCGCGGCATAAGCCCCACCTCGCCCGGGGTTATCACGCAACCGCGCACATCGACGGCAGTGCGCTCGGCGCCCACATAGTTGGTGCCCAAAACCGACTCGCCACACAGCTCGCTTATGTAGTTCTGCGTCGCGATGTTGCTGCCGCCGCCCATGTAGACCAAGCTGTCGCAGTTATCGAGGATGGTATGAGCTGTGGTTTCGCCATACACACCATCGAGCTGGCTCAACGACTGCGCGCACATCAAAAAGCTCATGCCACGGCTGCGCACGGTCGCAATACTCCGCTCAAAATCGGGGATGCGGCCCACGTTGGGAAACTCATCCAGAATAAACTGCACGCGGCGCTGCAAATGCCCACTAGGGCTGGCGTCGGCGCGGCGCTGGGCCAGGTTAAACAGCTGCTTAAGGGCAACGTTGGCAAGCCATGCATTGGTCGAGTCGTTGTCGCTCACCTTAAGATCGATTACGCGCTTGCCCTCGTCGATACGGTCAAGACGCATTTCATCTTTCTCATAGACGCGCATGAGCTGGGGAGTCTTAAGCCGCGAGATGGTCGCATTGAGCGTGATCAGAATACTCTTAAGCGTCCTATCGGCTGCTCCGCGAAAATCGCGGTACTGCTCAACGCCATACAGGTCCGCGTTCGCCGACTCATACCTGCCAAGAAATTCCTTGGACTCCACCTGCCCCACAAGGTAGTCCAACGGAAATCGGCCCTCACCATCTCCCGTGACCTTGATGAGCGCGGCCAGCTTAAAGACGTTGTTCATCTTAAGGTAGCGGCGCGGAGCCGTGGGATCCCCACCCGGCGCAAACGTGCCGGCAAGGCACTCCAAAAGGAACAGGATTCCAATAATCGCTCGGAGCAGCAGATCGCTCGCGTTGTCCCAAAACGGGTCGTTCCTAAAGCTGCGCCCATCAGGATCGACCCCCTCCATGATTGCCGCCACTGTGGTGGGGATATCCTCGACATCCATCACGTAACGCAGAGGGTCGTATCCGGCCGACCGCTCGGGATTAACAGTATCGAGAACCGTTACCTCGTAGCCGTCCTCTTCAAAGCCTTTCCCCGTACGGCGCAGCAGCTCACCCTTGGTGTCTGTGACCACATAACAGCATTCGTGGTGATTGAGCAGGTTGGGCAAAACGAAACTCGCCGTTTTGCCGCTGCCGGTTCCGCCAAAGACAAACACGTTGTTGGACACGCTCGTCTCCCAGTGCTTATCGCCCTCGTAAAAAGCAACCGTGGCACCGTGCGCCAAGATCACATCGCGCTGCTCATCGCCGGACGACAGCGCCTGCATTTCCTCCTTGGTCGCCCACTTCTTGGCTTGATACTCCGTTTGCTGTGCGGCCTCGTAGCCGTACATCTTAATGACCGACATGTCACGGCCCCTTTCTTGTCGATGGTTCTGCGTAGTTGCTAGGAAATACGGCCGATGCCTTCGCCCTCCTTGGGGCTTGTCGCGCATGGCAACTTGACCGCGCCGTCAATCAGTCGCTCGGCCTGCGCCACATAGCTCTCGCGCGCCACGGTTGAGACCGTCCCGTCGCGCAGATACGCAAGCAACGACTCGATCATCAGCTTGTCGAGCAGGTCGTATCCCTTGGCCTGAGCGTAGTTGAGGGTGTAGCGGTCCCGAAGCCTCTGTACCTTGGTTGCCAAATCGGTTTCCATCTTTTCCTCCCTGTAATAAAAGTTCTGCCGATTGTCCGAAAGCGCCTCAAACGGGCGTTTGACACATAGCTCGAAGTTGAAACGCGAACTCGCATCGAATACGCGTTGCTGAATCACGCGGTAACGTTCGAAAAACATGACGGCATCGTCTTCGTCCGCCGTAAATCCATGCGATCCATCGCGATGCACGTGGTCGCTGGGTCTTTTGTAGTCGATGCTTCGCACAAAGCGAGACGGAATGCGTCCCCCTTTTTCGGACGAGTACTTCATACCTGTCGAAACCTGCTCAAACATGAGCACGCCGCTCGATTTAAAGCGCGGATTGCTTCCGTGCCGAAACAGGCTAATTAAGATGGCCATGCAGCGCATACAGTTATCGCGCTGGGGAAAGTACAGCGACAGCAAAGCGAGCGCCGCCGCGGCCAAAAGCTCGCGAGCCTCGTGCACATCGTCTCGATACTGCTCGGGCACCAGCCCGGGAATATCGGGTGAATGCTTTTCCAGTACGCCAACAAGCGCCTTAGCGAGGCGTTCAACGTTCTCCTCACCGCAGTACGGATACGGAAACGGCTTCTCTGCCTTCACGTTCTTTTCGCACATGCCACGGAGGTCTTCGTCGAGCGTGTTGAGGAATACCTCATAAATGTTGTCTTCGTTCTTCATGGATGCTTCTTCCTGTCCAGTTGCAAATGTTTGTCGGTAAGTTTGTTCTAAGTTTTAGAATGTTCTGAGGCATAGGTAGTAGTTATTGACCTAACCTGCTGCTTCGTAAGTGAAATTGCCCTGCTCGATAGCGCAGTTTGCCTAAAGGCTGTATAGCGGTTGTATCAAGCAGTTAATATTGAGTTGGTTTTGGATTGCTTCGAGGATAGCACAGTGCGCTGTTCTCGTCATTAGAAATTATCAAATTATTCTGCTAATATATAACCCACTGAGAAGAAAGGGCTCTATACATGCGTGAAACTACATCATCATTGCCACGCCTCACCGCCGCCGCCCTCTCGCGCGCGCTTAACCTGGAACAAGGCAGTCGCCTGCTCACTGTCCGTCTGCCTGGCGCTGTGGATGCCGAAGATCTCGCTAAGTGCTTTACCCTAAACGGTAACGGCGTGCCCGATATTTGTGAGCTTGAACCCGGCAAGCAGAATGCAAGCGATGATGATGCAGCGCCGGTGTTTGTCGATGCATCAAACTACTACCGCGCAAATAAGCACGATATCGAAAAAGACAGTGCCGCGCTCATCGATTATTTGGAGCCTGGCTACCTTGATTTTTGCGACTGGGGTCCTTTTATTTGGTGCCTGTATGCTCTCGCCCTTTCGGGCCGCACTCGAGCAGCCGTGGTACTTCCCGCCGATTTACTTGATAAAGCTGAACAAGCACGCACGATTTTGATACGCGAAGGGCTCATCGAGAGCGTCGTTTATTTGCCACTTTCCGAGCCCAGGCCCTACATGACAAGCGCGCTCCTCATACTGTCTTCAGGAAATCGCAGCGTTGCATTTCGCAGCGCAATTGAGCCCGGACCGCGTTTTCAATATGTGACTAAAACATCGTATTACTCTGATATCACCTTTTCTATCTCTCCTGACTGGGCCCGCATTGATACCAATACGCCAAGATCGACGCCAATCGAAACGTCCACTTTTGCCACGCGCGAGCTGCTCCAACACCACGCCGCTCTCTCAAAAGGCAAAATCAGCCTCATCGCCATCACCCGAAACTACAGCGCCACACTCGGTGACTCTTTTACGCGAGTCGCGCCATTCATGCCCCGCGAGAGCACGACATCGAACGACATTGACGCAGTCGAGGTGCGCCGAATCTCATCTCAAGATTTTCAGGACGGCAATCTTCTGCCCGTAGATGCTTCAGATAATCAAAATAGCTCGGATTCTAAATTCGTAAAGGTGGACCCCAGCGTTCTCGATCGTTATGAGCTCCGCGCTGGAGATATCGTCATGCCGCGCATGCTGGGTCGCTACGGCGCGTCCAACCTGCTCGTCGTCAGCTCCGATGACGCTAAGCAGCATCTGGTTGCTTCGCATAACACCACCGTCATTCGCCCGTCATTCCAAACGATGACCGAAGATGAACGCGTAGTGTTTTCGGAGATAATTGTTGGATACCTTACCGAAGGCCACGGGGCGCAGCTGATTCAAGCATTAACTGAAGCAGCCAGCATCCGCGCCATCCGTCCTAGCGACCTGTTTGAGATCGAAGTCCCGCCGGCGCTCGACCCGCGCACACGCGAGTATAGCGAATCCATCAACCGCTTTGCCGAGGTCGTAAGGACAAAGAAACAAGCCGAGGCCGCTGTCGCCCAAGCCCTGCGCGACCTCGAAGGCGCAAAAAAGGCCGTCACCCAGGTGGTCGACCAGACCTGCGAATAGCGCATAGGCAGTAGAAACGTCTTAAGCCGGCGACAGGAACTAATTCTGCCGCCGGCTTAACTATCTAGCCTATTCCCATCCCGTGGTCTGAGGATTCCATTTGCGCACATTCGCCGAATGATTAAAGCACGGTGTATACAACCGATTGACAACCTCTTCTGCCCCAGCAATGTTCCCCGCGAGATCAAGTACCCCCGCCTGCCTCGCCATCTTTACGTACTGTGCAGAACCATTTTGTTTCCACCAGAGAGGCGCCACGAACTCTTCCGGCATTGCCACTTTGCGGGCAGACGCTTCTTTCTCGACCCTCTCGACAAGCGTAGCCCCATCGACGAAGCAAGTTTTCGCGTACACCAAGATGTCGACTATATCCTTGATTCGCGATGAAGCACAGCCCTCATGCATCTCTATCATTGCGAGCAATTTATCTGCAAGGGCACTCTCCACTCGGCATACTCGATAGTCGCAGACTGGGAGCCCCTCGATATTCAGACGATCGATCGGCGCAAGAACCTCAGGCTCAAGTCCCCGCACTTCATCAATTACCAAGTCAATTGAAATTGGCTGTAGCTTCTTGGTTCCCATAAAGGGGGTGAACCACACCTTCGCACCGCACCGATACTCATCTTCTTCTTTGATTTGCTCTGCACGATCAAAGACGAACGAAACGAAATCCTCCAGATCAATCGAAGCAGCCTGCACCAGATCGACAATAGCCTCTTCGAGACTCTCCTCTTGAGCAACCAAGTCAATATCTCTTGTGACACGTGCATCGAGTGTTCGCGCCAGGACGCTTTGACCGCCCTTGAGCACAAAGCTGCCGTCATCTTCTGAAAAAACGCGACATAGGAAGCGATGAAAGTAGAAACCGACGATTGCCCGATTAGTATCCATTGGTGATTCTCTTGCGGCATTCCTAACAGCCATCTCCAATGCGGCAGGCGTTTTGTACTTCACCATGTCCTCCGTTTCGCATTACCCGTTCAGTACCATCAGCAAAGGCGCCATCAGCTCGCGTCGTTTGGCGGTTTTAGAGTTCTCCTCTACAAGATCCTTCAGCCGTTGTATATCGAGTCCACGTCCAAGCGCGTCGTGATAGGCATCGATAATTAATGAGGGATCCTCGCAATCGAGGCAAAGATCGACAAGCGTGCACTCGGGTTTAGTTACCGGCAGGCCGTCGAGCCAAACGATGTCCCGCTCAGCAATCTCGCGCTTTACAAAAGAAAGGGATTCGTTTCTTGTATTGATACGCATGGGCGCGGTCATTCTGTAGGGGGACAGATAGAAATCGCCCATTTGCTGCAGGTTCGCCGCTGTCGTACCGCTCACGGCGATGCCATCCCACTGACGTTTTCTCTCCCACGCGCAAAGGGAGGGATTGGTGAGCTTCCAAAAGGCGTTGAGTTCGTCGGTGTCTCGGCGCTGCGTTCCAGACATCCGGTAGGCGCCGTGGCATATCCGTTCAAGACGCCCTGCGCGGCATGAGTGCGCCAGCGCATCTCGAGAGATGTCCATGCGAGCCGCCTGGGCTGTGGTGAACACGCCCTCGCTCTCGGAAAGCTCGCTTATCGCCGTTATGTTGCTAAAGTACTTCATGCTGCAATTGTAGGATATTTTCATACTTTTGCAACGCGATTTTGATTCATGCGATCCGTACGTCTTGCTTATCCCATTTCTGGCCCCAGCTTGCTATCGGCACCCCATCTCCCGCTATCGAGGTCTAATACTTTTCCGCGGAGTGAACGTCTGTTTTTGGACCCCTGAAGCATCCGCATTTTTCATCGGCAAAATCGCAGGATTCCAGTATCGAAACCGCAGGAAACGACACGCTCAAAGTGTCGATGCTTCGGGGGTCCGATTTAGCTCGTTCACTTCTCGGAAAAGTATTAGACCTCGCTGCTAGCCACCTAAATGGCGCGCCGTCCCCACGCGCGCAATCCAAAAGGCACGTTCCGCCCTCCCTCACGCCACGCAAAACCTGCCTTTTCTGCCCCTGCCCGCCTCCGCACCACCAAAAAACTCATCCAACATTAATCTTGGCTCAAGAATCGCTTAATCTATAACCTGCACTATAGAGTTCGACCAAGGGCGGGGCGGCGCGACGCAACGCAGGCCGACGAACGCAACGCTCGCGCACGGGCAGATCGCCCGGCGTCGCGCCCATCGAACGAAAGGACAGGTCATGGACGACCTCGAAAAAGTTGAAACCATCCGCACCAAGTGCAACGTGAGTTACACCGATGCCAAGGCGGCGCTCGACGCTGCCGACGGCAACGTTTTGGATGCCATCATTTGGCTCGAGTCGCAGGGCAAGACCCAGACCACGTCGGCGCATGCCGCCACCGAGTCCGCGCCAGTCGATGAGCCCTCTGCCGAGATGGTCGCCGCGCAGGCAGCCTACGAAAAGTCGAGCGAAAAGACCGACTTCTCCAAGAAGATGGACAGCGTGTGGGAGTACCTCAAAAAGCTCTTCCGCCTGAGTCTGGACACCAAGTTTATCGCCACGCGCCGCGATGCGATCATCCTCAACATCCCCATCCTGATTCCCATCGTCGCGCTGTTTGCCTGGGGCGCCACGATATGGCTGATGCTGATTGGCCTGTTCTTTGGCATGCGCTACCGCATCGACAGCGACGGCGACGTGCCCGGCAGCATCAACAACCTTATGGATAGCGCTGCTAACGCCGCGGACGACATCAAGCAAAATCTCAACGACGACAAGTAATCGCAGACGGGGGCACGCATGGCACGGATCCTGATCGTAGAGGACGAGGAGAAAATCGCCCGCTTTGTGACGCTCGAGCTGGAGCACGAGGGCTACCAGGTGGAACACGCCGCCGATGGCCGCACTGCCGTGGACCTGGCGCTGGAGCGCGACTACGATCTGATTCTGCTCGACGTGCTGTTGCCGCAGCTCAACGGCATGGAGGTCTTGCGGCGTGTCCGCAAGCACAAGGATGTGCCGGTGATTATGGTCACCGCGCGCGATGCCGTGATGGACAAAGTGGCCGGGCTCGATGCCGGCGCCGACGATTACCTGACCAAGCCGTTTGCGATTGAGGAGCTGTTCGCACGGATCCGCGTGGCACTGAAGCGCTCGGAAGCCGTGCGAGCGGCTTCGGGCGTTGGCGGCGTCAGCGCCGGGGCTGGCGTAGCGAGCGGCACGGCCGCCGGTATCGCCACAATGTCCCCGGCAACCGACACGGCCCAGACCGCTGCCGCGCCCTCCCCCGCCGCGCTCACCGTGGGTTCGGTCGCGCTCGATCCCGACCGCCGCGAAGTCACGGTCGGCGGCTCGCCCATCGCGCTCACGGCCCGCGAGTTCGACGTCCTCGCCCTGCTTATGACGCATGCCGAAACCGTGCTCACGCGCGAGCGCATCGCGCACGAGGCGCTGGGCTACGAATACGTGGGCGACACCAACAACGTCGACGTGCACATCGCGCACCTGCGCGCCAAGATCGAAGACGCCGGCGGTGCCCGCATCATCCAAACCGTGCGCGGGGTGGGCTATGTCTGCCGCGCGTAACGCCGAGACCAAGCGCGTCACCTCCATCGCCCGTGCCATCAACTGGAGCTACATGTGGCGCCGCCTGGCGAGCTACATCTGGCTCGACCTGTGGCTGCTGGTTGCTGCGGCGGCGATCCTCATCTATGGCTATAACCAAACGCTGCCCGACGGCGCGTTTACCGCGGGATGGATCCCCGGTGCCGCCGTCCACGACATGTCGCTGACGCCCGCGCACGGCTGGGACCCCGCCACGCTCACCTATACCGTCGAGCTTGCGCGCACCACCAAGACCTTCCCCCTCGCGCAGGACCTCATCGCGCTGTGGCCCCTCTATCTTGTCGTTGCAGGTGGGCAGGTCATCAGCGTGCTCAACATGCTCGGCGGCGCCCGCCGCGTGCGCCGCACCATGGCGCCGCTCAACGATCTGGCCCTGCGCGTGGACGAACTCGGCCGCATGCAGCTCTCCGGCGGCAAGATGGAAACACTGGAGCAGGCCATCGAGCGCGCAAGCGTCGACTCGCCGAGCGTCACTACCGGCGACGCCGACCTGGCAAGCATCGAGGTTGCACTCAACCGCCTACTGCGCCAGATGCAAGAGGCCAAGCTGCAGCAGATGCGCTTTGTCAACGATGCGAGCCACGAGCTGCGCACGCCCATCGCGGTGATTCAGGGCTACGTGAACATGCTCGACCGCTGGGGCAAAGACGACCCGGACGTGCTGGCAGAGTCCATTGCCTCGCTCAAGGCCGAAAGCGAGCATATGCAGGAGCTCGTGGAGCAGCTGCTGTTTTTGGCGCGCGGCGATGCCGGGCGCACGGTCCTGCGGCGTGCGAATACTAACCTGGCCGCACTGGTCGGCGAGGTATGCGAGGAATCGCAGATGATCGATGCCGCGCACACATATCGACTGGCGTACGATGCCGCACTTACCAGCGACCCGCGCTGCGACGCGCCCGTTGACGTGGCGCTCGTGAAGCAGGCTCTGCGCGTGATCGTGCAGAACGCCGCCAAGTATTCGGACGCGGGCACATCCATCTCGTTTGGCGTGACGCCGGATGCGGGCGCGGGCACGATCGACATAAGTGTTGAGGACGAGGGCATCGGCATGAACCAGGAATCCGCAGCCCACGCGTTTGAACGGTTCTACCGCGCCGACAACGCACGCGATGCCGGCGCGCAGGGCTCGGGTCTGGGGCTTGCCATTGCCAAGTGGATCGTCGACAGCCATGGCGGTGTCATTGGCGTGACCTCAGTCGAGGGCGTCGGCAGCCGCTTTACGATTCGCCTGCCGCGCTAGGAAGCCCCTCGGCATAAATAAAGGGATAGGGCCACACGGTCCTATCCCTTTTTGCTAGCTATGGCAGCTTGTGCGCTACTCGCGGCACAGATGCACGGCGAAACCGGCGAACTCGCGCTTAAAGTACACGAGCTTGGTACCGCCGTCGGGCAGCAGCACGCGCGACTCCTCGTTGACCTCGAGCCCGCGCTCGGCAAACCACTTCTCAGCTGCATCGATGTCGTTAACGGCAAAGCCGATGTGGCCCTTGGTGCCACGACCGTTCTGCTTCATGATCTCGACCAGCGAATCGTTAAAGTACGAAACGGGGGTCTCGATAACGGGCAGGCCCATCATCGTCGAGAACAGCTCCGCGATCTCCAGGGCGTCTGCCGGGTCGGTGGCGTTAATGCCCACATGGGCAACGCGCATGCCAAAGAGCTCGACCGGATTGGCGTTCTGCTCATTCATACAGGCAGCGCCTACTGAGCCATAACGTCAAGGACGGCCTTCTCGGCAGCAACGCGGTTCATGCCGGTCATGAAGGGCACGCCGCTCACGTACGGGCAGGTGAGGCCCTCGGGGGCAACGGTGGTGGCGATCAGCAGGTCGGCGCCCTCGTCGCAAGCGTCCTTGGCCTCGGAGATGGCACACTGCACGATCTCATACTTGCCGGCATAACCATTGGCGTCGAGCATGGTGGCGACCTTCTGGGCAACAAGCGTGGAAGTAGCAGCGCCAGCACCGCAAGCCAAAACGATCTTCTTCATAGGTAATGTCTCCCTTCATGGTTTACTTTAGGTAAGTGTACCGCAGCGAGCGATGGCACTCAGCCTCGATGAGCTTTTATGCCAGTTTGCTTGCGCGCTGCGTATAATACATCTAGTACGTGTTGTCATACCGCTCGCTTTATGAGCGACTAAGGATCCTAACATGCCCGATTCCCGCACACTCTGGACCGCCGTCGTTATCATCTGTATCGCCGTGTCGGTGTTCTTTAGCGTCAAAAAACGCACTACGTTTAAACGCCTGCAGCAGTTGATGGCCGCCAAACAGTGGGCCGAGTTCGATCGTTTGCTCGACGGCAAACTCACCAGCATGCTGTACCCGCGCTACAACCGCGACTACCTGCGTCTGAACTCCTATCTGCTGCGCGAGGACCACGAGCGCGCCGGCGAGATGTTCGACCTGCTGCTGGGACTCAACCTGCCCAAGATGCAGCGCGTCGACCTGGTGATCAAGGCCTTTAACTACTACGTTGGCCAGGAGGACCGCAAAAAGTCTAAGGAGCTGCTGCACGAGATCAAGGGCTTTGAGGGCGGTCAGGCCGAGGCGGTCGCACACGAATGCCAGCTGATGTACGACACGATGATCCTCAAGCGCCACAACGACATTCCCGAGCTGGAGCGCATGCTCAAGGAAGCCGGTGACGACAAGGTCAAGCGCTGCCGCTTGGAGTATCTGCTGGCCCTGCAGTACCAGAACAAGGGCGACGAGGCCAAGTTCGCCGAGTACTTGGAAAAGTCGGGCCAACACTCGATGGCCGTCAACGCGTAACGGACGGCTTGTGCTAGACTTCTAGTCTCACGGGGGCGTGGCGGAATTGGCATACGCAGGAGACTTAAAATCTCTCGCCGCAAGGATTGTGGGTTCGAGTCCCACCGCCCCTACCATATGGCTTTTACGGGCCCGTGTCCCTTTGAGATGCGGGCCCGTTTCTTTTGGATGCCGGTGGGACTCGAACCCGCGAGGGGGCGAGCGTCAAGCGGACGCGCAGCGTCCGTAGCGAGCCGGCGAGGACGCCGGCAGGCAGCCGAAGCCGGTGCGGATTTGCGCAACAAATACGCAGATGTCCCACCGCCCCTACCATTTGGCTTTTACGGGCCCGTGCCCCCTGGGGATGCGGGCTCGTTTCTTCTGGATGCCGTTAAGCCTCTAAGTTGCGGTGGAATAGTTCCTGTTTTGGCAGTTTATCAGCCCATTTAGGAACTATTTCACCGCAACTTATGAGGGGATGGTTAAAGGGTGCTGAGGTTGGGGGTCCAGCCGATGGTGGGGGTCGCGCCGTCGAGAACCTCGTTAATGGTGGCGGCCATACCGGCGAGCAGGCTGTTCTCGCTTACGGTGAGCGTGTCGTAGCCGCCGGCTCGCATAAGCTCGCGAATCACCACGGTACCAGCCAAGATCACGCCCGCGCGTTTGGGCTGTACACCCGGTAGCGCGGCGATACCCTCCACATCCAGCGCGGACATACGCTCGATGGCAGCCGAAACCTGCTCCATCGAAAGCTCGCGCAGGTGCACAAAGCTCGAATCATACGGCTCCAGCTCGTGAACGAGTGCCACGAGCGTGGTGACGGTGCCGCCCACCGCAACGAGGCGTTCGGCGCGCTCAAAGTCGCTGGGCAGGCCTTCAAAATAGGCGGCAAACTGCTCGCCTGCCCACGCGGCAGCGGCAGCAAGCTCGCCATCCGCGGGCGGCAACGCGGAGAAAAAGCGCTCTGTCACGCGGCGACAACCGATGTCCAGCGAGCGCGTTCCCTCCAGCGCAAAGACGCCGCGCTCCGGCGCGTACACGCCAGTCGCGAGCTCCGTGGATCCGCCGCCCGAATCGGCAACAATGATGCGCTCGCCGGCAAAGTCGTGCGCCACGCCGAAAAACGTCAGGCGCGCCTCGACCTCGCCCGGAATCACCTGTGGCTCAAGCCCCAGATCGCGCAGGCCGTCCAACAGCAGCGCGGCATTGGACGCATCGCGCGCGGCACTCGTACACGTGGTGCAGACGCACACGGCCCCAAAGGCACGGGCCTCGTCCACAAACATGTGACACGCAGCGAGCACACGCTCGACAGCCGCCTTGCAAAAGCGCCCCGTCGTGTCCACGCCCTCGCCCAGGTCGGTAATCTCGGTATGCTTGGACGATTCCACAATCGCTCCGCCCTCGACCTGGGCCAACACCACTCGCGACGACACCGTTCCCAGGTCGATCGCGGCCACCTTATAGCGTTTGCAATTTGTCATTGCGGGCTCCCCTCCGGGCGCTATTTGCCGTTGGACACGACCGTCTGACCCTCGACGCCGTTAAACCCAAACAGCATGTCGAGCGCCTGGATGTACCACGGCGCGTCCTTGCCGACTTCTTCGATTTCCTTGGCCACTTCGCTGGCCTTCTTGGCGTTTGAGGACTTTTTGCTCGACGACGAGTCCGAATCGTCGTCCAAGCCTAGCACGTCAATCTTCTTCTCGCCGGGCATCACCAGGCCCAGGTCCTCGGACGCCGCGTCCTTGATACCCTCCTCCGAGAGCAGCTTGTCGACGCTTTTTTGCAGCTCATCATTGTATTGCTGGCGAATCTCGACCTGCTTGGCCAAGATATCGCTCGAACGCTTTGCCACGTACAGGTCGCGCACGGGGAAATACAGGCTCACGAGCGCCAGCGCCACCACGATACCGATAAACAGCGGACGCAGAGAGCCATGCGTAAAGTCATAGATCGCCTTGACCACCGCGTTGTCGTTGGCGTAGCGCATAAAGTCCGAGCCCGAAAAACGGTTCGAGGGCCTGCTCGATTTGTCGTGTGCCTGAGTCGAGGGACGCGACGTATGCGACGAACGTGCCGGGCGCACCGGTCCATCTGTCGAAGTATTCACTTGAGCATTGGGGCGCGAGGTACTTGTCGGGCGCTGCGCGGGGCGGTCGACGCCGGCGTAGGCGGACCCACCGAGCTGCACCGTGCGCGCACGGCGAGGCGACGGCTCGCGCGAACCGGCGGAATAGTACCTGTTGTCGTAAATCTGATCCATGTGCGCCTTGTGCGGTTGAGGTTTGTTTGCGCTAAGTCCTTTAGTTATAGCACGAGCGCCCGCACCGCCTTCGCCAGCCTTTGCTCGACATAAAAAAGGCGCTGAGCCATATGGCCCAGCGCCCACAGCGCTTTGCGGCGTCCAGCCAAGGCGGGGCGGAACCGAGTCAGCCTCCTCCTCGCCAAATTCGCCCGTTTAGCGAATGTTGTAGAACGCAGACTTGCCGGCGTAGCGCGCGCTGCCCTCGAGCTCGTCCTCGATGCGGATGAGCTGGTTGTACTTGGCGATACGGTCACTGCGGCACGGGGCGCCCGACTTAATCTGGCCGGCGTTAACGCCCACGACCAGGTCGGCGATCGTGGAGTCCTCGGTCTCGCCAGAACGGTGGCTCACGATGCAAGCGTAGCCGGCCTCCTTGGCGGTCTCGATGGCCTCGAGCGACTCGGTGAGCGTACCGATCTGGTTAACCTTGACCAGGATTGCGTTGGCGGCACCCAGCTCGATGCCCTTCTTGAGGCGCTCGGTGTTGGTGACGAACAGGTCGTCGCCCACCAGCTGCACCTTGTTGCCAATGCGGCGGGTCAGCTCGACCCAGCCGTCCCAGTCCTCCTCGGCCATGCCGTCCTCGATGGAGATGATGGGATAGGTGTCGACGAGCTTCTCCCAGTAATCGACCATCTGGGCACTCGTGTACTCCACACCCTCGCCCTTGAGCTCGTACATGCCGGTCTCGGCGTTGTAGAACTCGGTCGATGCCGGATCCATGGCGTACATGAAGTCGACGCCGGGCTTAAAGCCGGCCTTCTCCACGGCCTTGGTGATGTACTCGAACGGCTCGGCATTGGTCTTGAGGTTGGGGGCAAAGCCACCCTCGTCGCCCACGCCGCCGCCCAGGCCTGCCTCGTGCAGCACGCCCTTGAGGGTGTGATAGACCTCGGCGCACCAACGCAGGCCCTCGGCAAAGCTCGGGGCGCCCACCGGCATGATCATGAACTCCTGGAAGTCGACGTTGTTGTCGGCATGCACGCCGCCGTTGAGGATGTTCATCATGGGCGTGGGCAGCAGATGAGCGTTGACGCCGCCCAGGTACTGATACAGCGACAGGCCCGCCGACTCGGCAGCGGCGCGGGCGACGGCCAGCGACACGCCCAGAATGGCGTTGGCGCCGAGCTTGGTCTTGTTGGGGGTACCGTCCGCGGCGATCAGCGCGGCATCGACGGCGCGCTGGTCGAAGGCATCGAGGCCCACGACGGCGTTAGCGCACTCGTTGTTGACGTGCTCGACGGCCTGCGAGACGCCCTTGCCCAGGTAGCGACCCTTGTCGCCGTCGCGCAGCTCGCATGCCTCAAAGGCGCCGGTCGAAGCGCCCGAAGGCACCATCGCGCGGCCGAAGCTGCCGTCCTCGAGCACGACCTCGACCTCGACAGTGGGATTGCCGCGGCTGTCGAGCACCTCGCGACCGTAAACGTCCAAAATATCGCTCATGTTGTCTCCCTCTCACTTGGAAACGGGTTGAATGCTTGGCGACACGGCTTGCACGCTACAGCGGCGCGCAGGTTCATAAGTTAGCCTTATCGCACTTTTTGCATTATGCCCTAAGTTAGCCGAGGGATACACTTGATTTTCGAAAAATTTAGCGGGAACGATGAGGCGTGTCAGCCCGTCGTTCCCGCAGTCTTACTCCTCCGCCTTTGCGGCATCCCACAGGTCGTTGAGGCCGTGGGTCGAAAGCTCAGCCAGATCCACATGGGCGTTGGCCGCCATCTGCTCCATCGCAGCCCAGCGACGGCGGAACTTGGCCGTGCTTGCGCGCAGGGCGCTCTCGGCGTCAATCCCCTCTTTGCGCGCAACGTTGACCAGGGCAAAGAGCAGGTCGCCAAACTCCATCTCGCGCTCGGGCGAGCCGGGCGCCTCGGCCTCAAACTCGGCACGCTCCTCGGCGACCTCGTCCCACACGTCCTGGACCGTCTCCCACTCAAAGCCCACGGCAGCCGCCTTGCGCGACACCTTCTGGGCCTGCATCAGCGCCGGCAGATGCGTGGGCACGCCGTCGAGCAGGCCCTCGGGCGCAGCCTCGCCTGCCGCCACGGCCTTGTCCTTGGCAGCCTTCTCGGCAAGCTTAACCTCGTCCCAGATCTTGAGCACCTCATCGGAGCTCTCGGCGTCCGCATCGCCAAACACGTGCGGATGACGACGGATGAGCTTGGCGTCGATATCGCGTGACACATCGGCAAGTGTAAACTCGCCGGCGTCCGCCGAAATCTGCGCATGCAGTACCACCTGCATGAGCACGTCGCCCAGCTCCTCGCGCAGATGCGCCACGTCGTCCGCCTCGATGCAATCGAGCGCCTCGTAGGCCTCCTCGATCATGTTCTTGCCAATGCTGCGGTGCGTCTGCTCGCGGTCCCACGGGCAGCCATCGGGCTGACGCAGACGCCAGATGGTCTGCACCAAATGCTGCAGCTCGGCCGACGCGTCGACCAGCGTGGACAGATCGCGCGAGCCCTCGGCATTTTGCTGAGCCATGTGCTGCGCCATGGTTATTCCTCCTCCAGGATCACGTGACGGAACGCACCGTCCTCGTAGATGCCGTAGCTGTGCGTACCGTCCTTGGGAATACTCACGCTGCCGGGATTGAAGAGCCACAGACCCGGGCGCGCCTCGCTTGCCTCGTTAACCTTGATATGCGTGTGGCCGTAGACGAGCGTGGAGCCCTCGGGCAGCGCGGGCGCGTGGTCGACGCTGTTGTGCATGCCGGCGCCAAAGACGTGGCCGTGCGTCAGGAACAGCTCGCGGCCGCTCTCGTCGAACAGCGTGGCGTAGTCTGCCATGACGGGGAAGTCGAGGACCATCTGGTCGACCTCGGCGTCGCAGTTGCCGCGCACCGCGATGATGCGATCGGCCAGGGCGTTGAGCAGCGGAATCACACGCTTGGGAGCGTAGTCGCGCGGCAGGTCGTTGCGCGGGCCGTGGTAGAGCAGGTCGCCCAGCAGCACGATGCGGTCGGGCTGCTCGGATTCGATGGCGGTGCAGAGGCGCTCGGCCCAGTATGCCGAGCCATGGATGTCGGAGGCGATGAGGTATTTCATGGGGAGTCCTTTCGGAGTGGGGTTGATAGGGGCTGAATACGAGGTCTGGCGGATATGGAGCCCATCTACCGTGTTACTCGAATCGCAGCGCCGCGCTCTGAGCCGCTTGCATCACGCGTTGGAGCGGCACGTCATGTTCGCGGGCAAGACGGGCGCAATCCTCGTACTCGGGAGCCGCGCGCTCGCTGCCGTCGGGCAGGGTCGCCACCTTAACGGATACCTCGCCCCAAGGCGTCGCTACCTGCTCAAAACGACGCGGCAGGCAGACGCGTTCCATCACCTGGCGACGAACGGCGTTGGTCGTGGTCTCCAAAAAGATAATCGTCTGTAGGCGCTCGATATCCTCGTGCAAGCAGATCACCTGCAACTGCCATCCGGGGCGGCCCTTTTTGCAGTAGAGGGGCAGCCAGTGCACCTCGCGGGCGCCGGCCTCGCGCAGGCGGTCGGCGGCATAAGCGAGTACCTCGGGCGACGCATCGTCGATGTCGCACTCCAGCTTGACGATGGTTTCGGGCGCATCGGTCTCGCGGGACAGCGGAGATGTACTTCCACGTTGCATACGGTCCGGATCCTTTCCGCACGGGCTCGTTTTATTCACCCAAACGCTAGCACATCGGACGTGGCACAGGCGTGACTTTCGTCCGTCGCCGCCCTCGCCCCTATCCAAACGTGTACGTCAGCCTCCAAACATGTCATTTTTTGCAGCTTTTGGAGGCTGATGTACACGTTTTGGAGCGGGGCCGCACACGATCAGAATTGCGCCCGCACTCCGTCCACCACAAAGTTCGCTGCACTCAACAATTTTGAACTTTCTACGCAGTTCATCGGCCAAAAAATTACCCTCGGCATACTTACAGGCTGCACGATGCTACTCTAGTTGCATTTGGCTAACTAAGCGGCTGCCGAGGACCCCGCCCGGCACCGTTACGGCATAGGAGGTTTCATGTTCGAGAAGCGGCTCTTCTCCCTGGTTCCGCAGGCAACGCCCTACATTATGGCAAGCGTCCTGTTTAAGTGGATCGCGCTCATGGCAAACATCACGGTGATGTGGATGCTTGCGCGCATCTTGGGCGGCATCGTCACGAACGGCCTTTCCGCCGCGCTCGCCGTCGATGCCCTCGCACAGGCGGCCTTGCCGCTCGCCGCCGCCATCATCGCGCGCACCGCCTCCATCTACCTGGCCCAACGCGCCGGCGACAGGGCCGCGTTCGAGGCCGTCCGCCGCGTGCGCTCGCTCGTCTACGACAAGCTCACCGCACTCGGCCCCTCCTACACCGAGACCGTCCCCACCGCTGAGGCCGTCCAGACCAGCGTCGAGGGCGCCACGCAACTCCAGGTGTACTTTGGCGGCTACCTGCCGCAGCTCTTCTTTGCCGGCTTGGCACCCATCACGCTGTTTGTGCTACTCGTGGGCCAGGCGGGTCTTCCCGCCGCGCTGCTGCTCGCCTGCGTTCCGGTCATCCCCGTCTCCATCATGATGGTCATGCGCAACGCCAAAAAGATCGGTGCCGAGTACTGGGGCAGCTATGTCGATCTGGGCGGCATGTTCCTGGAGGCCGTGCAGGGTCTCACCACCCTTAAGGTCTATCAGGCCGATCGCAGCTGGCACGAGCGCATCAACGCCGAGTCCGAGCGTTTCCGCACAGCGACCATGCGCCTGCTGGTGATGCAGCTGCGCTCCATTTGCGTTATGGACCTGGTCGTCTATATGGGCGCCGCGCTCGGCATTATCGTAGCCGCGCTGCAACTCGCCACGGGCAAGATCGGTTTTGAGGCTGCCTTCCTCATCGTCTTTCTGTCGCAGGAGTTCTTTTTGCCCATGCGCCGCCTGGGATCGCTGTTCCACACGGCCATGAACGGCATGGCCGCCTCGCGCCGCATGTTTGGCATTTTGGATACGCGCGAGCCCGAGCGCGGCGATGTTAAGCTTGACGGTCGCGGCGATATCGAGCTCGCGGGCGTGAATTATGCATACGGCGACCGCACGGTGCTGGACAGCGCCAGCGCGACCATTGCGCACGGCTCGCTCGTGGCACTCGTGGGCGAAAGCGGCGGCGGCAAGTCCACGCTCGCGGGGATTATCGCGGGCCGCAAGGGTGCCTACCGTGGCAGCGTTCGCATCGGCGGCGTCGAGCTGCGCGATGCCACGGCCGCCTCACTCATGCGCGCCGTCACCCTGGTGCCCACCAACGGCTACCTGTTTGCCGGCACCCTGCGCGACAACCTGCTGCTCGCCCAGCCCAACGCCACCGATACCGAGCTTTTGCGCGCGCTCGACCGCACGCGCGTGGCGGCCTTTGTGCAGGCCAACGGCGGACTCGACATGGTGATTAACGAGGGCGGCACCAACCTTTCGGGCGGCCAGCGCCAGCGCGTGTGCATGGCCCGCGCCCTGCTGCACGACTCGCCGATCTATGTGTTTGACGAGGCTACGAGCAACGTCGATGCCGCAAGCGAGGCCGCGATCGGCGAGGTCATCGCGTCGCTTGCCGGCGGGCACACTGTAATTGTGGTGGCACACCGCCTGTCGACAATCGTGGACGCCGATCAGATCCTGGTGCTGGAGCGTGGCCGTATTGCCGAGCACGGAACTCACGGCGAGCTCTTGGCCACCGCGGGCGCCTATGCGCGCATGTGGAACAGTCAGGAGCAGCTCTCGGCATATGCGTATGCGGAGGGTGGTGCCGAGGATGCCGGCGCGGTTGAGGCTGTTGACAGCAGCGCTGCCTGTACCGATGGCCTCAACGGTGCTGGCTCGTCTTCCGCTGCCGCGGCCACTGACTCCGGCCGCGCCCGTCGCTCGGCACCGTCCATCATGTGGCGCATGATGGGGCTCGTCCGACCGCTTGCCGGCTGGCTTGTGCTAGCCGTCGCGCTGGGCAGCATTGGCATGCTCACTGCCGCGTTCGTGCCGGCCTTTGGCGCCCTTGGCCTTATGGCCGCGCTGGGCAGCAACGCCTTGGGGCTTGGTCTGATCGCAGCATGCGCGGCCTGTGCCGCCTGCGGCATCGCACGCGGGCCGCTCCACTACGGCGAGCAGCTCTGCAACCATTACATCGCATTCCGTCTGCTCGCACACATTCGCGACCTGGTGTTTGGCGCCCTGCGCCAGCTCGCCCCCGCCAAGCTCGAGGGCCGCGACAAGGGCGAGCTCGTGAGCCTGGTCACCTCGGATATCGAGCTGCTCGAGGTCTTCTACGCGCACACCATCTCGCCCATTGCTATAGCTCTGGTCTGCACCGTTGTGTTTGAGGGCTTTTTGCTGGCTGTGAGCCCCGAGCTCGCGGGCATCGCGCTCGTGGCCTACGCGGTCCTGGGCGTGCTGCTGCCCCTGGTCTCGGCCAAGGCATGCGGCACCACCGGCCGCCAGAGCCGCGAGGGCGCCGGTAAGCTGGGCGCCTTTGTACTCGACAGTCTGCGCGGCGCGGGCGAGACCATCCAGTTTGCCGGTGGCACCGATCGCAGCCGTGCCCTGGGCAAGCTGACCGAGCAAGTCGGCGCCGTGGACGCGCGCCTCAAGCGCCGCCAGGCGGTCAGCGAGGCCGTAGCCGATGCGCTTATTCTTGCGGCTAATCTGGTGATGCTCGGGCGCGCGCTGCAGCTGGTGGCTGCGGGAACGATTGACTTTGCCGCAGCGTTTGTCGCCGTCTTTACCTTTGTGTCGTCGTTTGGCTCGGTGATGGCCGTGAGCCGCCTAGGCGCCTCACTGCAGGAGACGCTCGCCTCGGGCGCACGCGTGCTCGATTTGCTCGACGAGCGGCCCCAGTGCGCCGAGGTCACCGATGGACAGAACGTTGAGTTTGCCGGCGCCGCAGCCGAGCATGTGAGCTTTAGCTATGTGGGCGGCGTGGACGCGGGCGGTGCGGGCGCCACAGAGCAGGTCGCGAACGACACCGCTGCGAGTCTCATCCTCGACGACGTGACCTGCACCTTTGCGCCCGGTACCATGACCTGCATCATGGGGCGCTCGGGTTCGGGCAAGTCGACGCTGCTTAAGCTGCTCATGCGCTTTTGGGACCCCGCAGCCGGCACCATCACGGTGAGCGGCGTCGATGCCCGCCACATCAACACGGCGAGCCTGCGCAGCCACGAGGCCTATATGACCCAGGACACGCATCTGTTCTGCGGCACCGTACGCGAGAACCTGCTGGTCGCGCACGCCAACGCCACCGATGCCGAGCTGCTCGACGCTTGCCGCTCCGCCTCACTCACCACGCTCATCGACCGTCTGCCGCAGGGACTCGACACGCCCGTTGCCGAGCTGGGCGACTCGCTTTCGGGCGGCGAGCGCCAGCGCATCGGCCTTGCGCGCATCTTCCTCAACGACGCACCCTTCATCTTGCTCGACGAACCCACCGGCGCGCTCGATGCTCTCAACGAGGCAGCCGTAATGCAGGCCGTTGACGAGCTCAAGCGCCGCGGCAAGACCATTGTGCTCGTGAGCCACCGTGCCAGCACCTGCGCGTTTGCCGATTTCTCGCTTTCGGTCGAGCACGGGAGGCTGAGCTAATGGCGCGCCCAGTCGACACACCGGAGCTAGCACGCAAACGTGAGCGTGAGGCCCAAATGGTGTCGCAGATGATTGCGCTGTGGTGTCGTGGGCATCATGGCGGCGGGCATGCGGTCGAACAGACTGGCAACGATGAGCCCGTGCGCGTGAAGCTCGGCCTCCGGACCATTACGCTCTGCCCCGAATGCGCCGAGCTGCAGAAATACGCCATCGCGCGCATTGAGCACTGCCCGCACATGGGCACCAAGACATTTTGCTCGGCCTGTCCTTCGCATTGTTACCGGCCTGCCATGCGCGAGAAGATCCGCGAGGTCATGCGCTGGTCGGGACCGCGCATGATCCGCTATCGCCCCATCACCGCCGTGAGACACGCGATGGTAACGGTGCAGGCCAAACGCGCGGCGACACGAAGCAAGTAGTCGACGGCGCCGGCACGCGCCGCCTGCCCTTTCCAGTCGGTTTCGACTTGCAGCGTTCCCGCCGCACCGAGGCTGCGCCATTACAATGGAGCGGATTCACCAAATGCAAAGGAGTCGCCATGCCCGCATGCCCGCTGGTCGATTGCCACACCCATACCTCGTTTTCGGACGGCCATGCCACGTTTGAGGACAACGTCCGCGCTGCTGCCGCCGCCGGATGCCGTGTCATGGTCTCGACCGACCACCTCACCCTGCCTGCCAGCATGGATGCTAACTGCGAGGTGCAGGTCGTCGAGGGCGACTTGCCAGCACATCGTCTGGCCTTTGAGGACGCCCGCAAGCTCGCCGCGCAGATTGCGCCGGAGCTCGCCTTTATCTACGGTTTTGAATGCGATTGGTACGAAGGTTGCGAGCCTTTGGTTGAGCGCTGGTCCCAGGGCGCCGTGGTGCGCTTGGGCAGCGTGCATTGGATTGGCGACCCGGGCGATATCATGGCCGGCGCTGCGGGCACGGCGGGAACAGAGAGCGTCGCTCGCCCCGATACGCCCGACTCACGCTGCGGGTGGATCGACGACGATACCAACCTGCATGTTTGGGAAAACCTGGGCGTGCGCGGCGTATGGGAGCGCTATGTCGACGACTGGTGCCGCGCCTGCGAAAGCTCACTCAACTTTGACGTGATGGCCCACCCCGACCTGGTCATGCGCTTTTCGAAGGAAGGCTTTGCGCCCGATTTTGACCCGGCGCCGTTTTGGGAGCAGATGGCCGAATGTGCCCACGATACGGGTCGCCGCGTTGAGGTCTCGACCGCCGCACCGCGCAAGGGCTTGGACGACTACTATCCCGCGACCGGGCTTTTGCATCGCTTCGCCCATGCCGAGGTGCCCATTACCTTTGGCTCGGACGCACACCGCTCCTGCGATATCTGCTGGAACGTCCGCGAGGCTCAGGCCCACGCCTACGACTGCGGCTATCGGACCTTCGACATCCCCCACGCCACCGGCGAATGGGAGTCCACGCCCCTCGCCTAGACATCCCTTCATGAGTTGCGGTGAAATAGTTCCTGTTTATGGCCCTAAGACCGTCAAACAAGAACTATTCCACCGCAACTTCTATTTCATTGGCAACTCCCGAAAGACTGTCCCTAACGACTAGTCGCTTAAGAACGTCCCCAATGACTGCCAATGACTAGTGGCGGCGAGCGTTGAGCTCGCCGGCCAGCTCGTCGAGGGTGATGCCGTAGCGTTCGAGCGTCACGAGCAGGTGGTAGACCAGATCGCCGGCTTCGTAGCGGATGTGGTCGTGGTCGTTGTCCTTACAGGCCATGATGACCTCGCTCGCCTCCTCGGCAAGCTTCTTGAGCAGTTCGTCCTCGACGTCGGTCAGCAGACGGGCGGTATAGCTCTCCTCCAGCGACGCATCGCGACGGCCGTGAATCACCTCGGCCAGTCCCGTCAGCGTCTCGCCGATATTTCCCGGCTGCACGTTAGCTGTTCTGACTCCCATGGTTATTTCCTCTCGTTACTGCAGCGTAAAGTAGGTACCGGTCTCATCGAACCGAGGCTTTGCGCCCTTTTTCTCAAAGAACTCGACGATGACGGCATGAGCCTCATCGAGCCTTTCCTTCTCGGCCTCGAGCCAAAGCGACTGCGCCCCGCAGGCATCAGTCAGGTGCACGCGGCATGGCACGCCCGCGCGGAGGAGCTCGGTGTTGCAGTCGGCGACCTCGAACGGCGTCACAACTTTCATCGCACGCCCCCTTCCACGCGCTTAAAGAAGCAGGTACGGTTGCCGGTGTGGCAGGCCGGGCCTGGCGAGTCAACCTTGACCAGCAGCGTATCGCTATCGCAGTCGGCCCAGAGCTCGCGGACCTCCTGCATGTTGCCGCTCGTCGCGCCCTTGTTCCAGAGCTCCTGGCGGCTGCGACTCCAAAACCACGTGGTGCCGGTCTTGAGCGTCAGCCCCACCGATTCCTCGTTCATCCAAGCAACCATAAGCACCTCGCTGGTGTCATATTGCTGAACCACACAGGGAATGAGCCCACAGTCGTCGTATTTAAGTTCTGCCGCGGTTGTCACTTGCTCCATTTAGAAGTCCAATCTCACGGGGATTCCCTGGCTAGCCATGTATTCTTTGACTTCGCGAATGCTGAAGGTTCCAAAGTGAAAGACGCTCGCCGCCAGCACGGCATCGGCCTCGCCCTCAATCACACCCTCGGCAAAATGCTCGAGCGTGCCCACGCCGCCGCTCGCGATGACGGGAATCGGCACTGCGCGCGCCACGGCACGGGTGAGTGCCAGGTCGAAGCCAGCCTTGGTGCCGTCGCGATCCATGCTGGTGAGCAAGATCTCACCGGCGCCGCGACGAGCCGCTTCCTCGGCCCACGCCACCGCATCGATACCCGTGGCGTTGCGACCGCCCGCCGTAAAGACCTCCCACTTGTCGGCACCGGATGCGCCGGGCAGGCCAACGCGCTTGGCATCAATCGCCACAACCACGGCCTGGCTGCCAAACGCCGCGGCGGCCTGGCTGATCAACGACGGATCGCGCACGGCGGCAGAGTTAAGCGACACCTTGTCGGCGCCGGCGGCAACCATGGTCCGCATGCCCGCCAAGTCGCGAAAACCGCCGCCCACGGTATAGGGAATAGCGAGCTCCTCGGCCGCGTGCGCCGCCATCTCGATGGTCGTCGCGCGGTTGTCGCTCGTCGCGGTAATGTCCAAAAATACGACCTCGTCCGCACCCTCGCGGTCGTAGGCACGGGCCAGCTCCACCGGGTCGCCCGCATCGCGCAGGCTCACAAAGTTGACGCCCTTGACCACGCGGCCGTCCTTGACGTCCAGGCAGGGAATCACGCGTTTGGTAAGCATGGGCTACTCCTTCCCTCGGGCGGCGGCCAGCGCCTGGGCCAGCGTAAAGTTGCCCTCGTAGAGCGCACGGCCGGTAATGGCGCCCTCGATGGCGCCCTCGCCCACCGCGGCGAGCGCACGGATATCGTCGAGCGTCGAGATGCCGCCCGAAGCCACGACGGGAAAGCCCGCGACCTGCGCCACATGGCGATATGCTGCCACGTCGATGCCTGTCTGCATGCCATCGCGCGCGATGTCGGTGTACACCAGGTGCTTAAAGCCCAGCTCGGAAAGCTGCGCCACGGCATCGTCGAGTGCCACGCCCGCGCCGTCACGCCAGCCGTTCACCTTGACCTGGCCGTCGCATGCGGCGATGTCTGCCACCAGCAACTCGCCAAAGCCTTGGGCTGCCACTTCGGCAAAACCCGGCTCGGTCACCAGCACGGTGCCCAGTGCGATGCGGCGAGCACCATAGCCGGCCAGCTCGTCGATGCGCGCGAGCGAGCGGACGCCACCACCCACGTCCACGGACAGACCGTCGACGCCGCAGATGGCCTTAATCGCCGCCGAGTTGGCAGCGCACGCGTCCTCGTCCTCGCCAAAGGCAGCGGACAGGTCGACGACGTGCACCCAGCTCGCACCCTGCTCGGCAAAGGAGCGGGCAACGGCCACGGGGTCGTCGGAATATACCTTGCAGCGGCTGCGGTCGCCGCGCTCCAGGCGCACGACCTTGCCGTCGATCAAATCGATTGCGGGAAACAGAATCATCTGCCAACCTCCTCGACGATGCTCACGAAGTTCTTAAGGATGCGCTGACCCAGCGCGGAGGATTTCTCGGGATGGAACTGGCAGCCCCACACGTTGCCATGGCGCACGATGCACGGAAAGCTCCGCGTATAGTGCGTGCGCGCCAGCACATCGGCGGCATCGGCGTCGTCACCCACCGCGTAGCTGTGGGTGAAGTACATGTTGGCACCCTCGGCAAAACCGGTAAGCAGTGGATCGGCCGCACCGGCGGGCGTCATGTGCACCTGGTCCCAGCCCACATGCGGCACCTTCAGGCGGCTCGACTCCAGGCGCGTGCACGAGCCGCGCATAATGCCCAGGCCATCGACCCAGGGGCCACCGACCTGCTCGGAGGCATCGTCGTCCGCGTCCGCACCCTCGTCCGCCGGCACGCCCTCGTCGCCACGCTCAAAAAACAGCTGAAGGCCCAGGCAGATGCCGAGCAGCGGAGTTCCGGCAGCAACGGCGTCGAGCACCGCGTCCGCCTCGCCGCTCTGACGCATAAAGGCGATCGCGTCATAGAGCGCACCCACGCCCGGGATGACCAGGCCGTCGGCGTTGCGGATCTGCTCCGGATCGTCCGACGTGCAGGCGGCAGCACCGGCGCGCGCGAGCCCGCGCACGACGCTCGACAAGTTGCCCTTGTGGTAGTCAACCACCACGATCTTCGGTTCGCCCACGCGACCCTCCCTTATCTCATTCAAAACCTGCCAAAAAGGGACAGGTTTATTTTGGTCGGTTAAGCGTTCACCCACCACATGAGACAGCATTCCCGCAGATAAAACCTGCCAAAATAAACCTGTCCCTTTTTGGCAGGTTACAGTGAGCCCTTGGTGCTGGGGATGCCCTGCACGCGGGGATCGAGCTCGCAGGCGCGGCGCATCGTGCGGCCCACGGCCTTAAAGGCGGCCTCGATAATGTGATGCGAGTTGCCGCCTGCCAGCTCGCACACGTGCAGCGTGAGTTTGGCGTCGCGCGAGAAGGCATAGAAGAACTCGACGGCCAGCTCGGTATCGAAGGTACCCACGCGCTCGGTCGGCACGGGCAGCTCGCAGTAGGCCTGCCCGCGACCCGAAATGTCCACGGCGGCCATCACGAGCGTCTCGTCCATGGCAATCGCCGCATCGGCAAAGCGCGTAATGCCCGCCTTGTCGCCCAGCGCCTGGCAAAACGCCTCGCCCAGCACAATGCCCGTGTCCTCGACGGTGTGATGCGCATCGACCTCGACGTCGCCCACTGCGTGCACCGTCAAATCAAACAGGCCATGGCGGCCAAAGGCGTTGAGCATGTGGTCGAAAAACGGCACGCCGGTCGAGATATCGCACACGCCGCTTCCGTCCAGGTCGAGCTTGACGACAATATCGGTCTCGCCCGTCTTGCGGGTCACCTCGGCATAACGGCCCATCTACATCTCCTCCTTCACCAGCGCGGCAAACGCAGCCAGCACCTCGTCGTTTTCCCGCGGCGTACCCACGGTAATGCGAAGACAGTCCGCAAGGCCCAGCGCATAGCTAAAATCGCGCACCAAAATCGAATACTCATCGCGCAGACGCTCGCGCACGCGCGTGGCATGCGGCGTGCGCACGAGCACAAAGTTGGCCGCGCTCGGCCACGCCTCCACGGGCAGACCCTCGGCAGCCATCGCGTGCAGGGCGCACAGCTCGCGCTCGCGCTCAGATGCGACCTGTGCCACCACGGGCGCATAGGCATCACGGGCACGCACGCAGGCAAGCGCGGCGGCCTGGCTCAGCACGTTGACCGAATAGATCTGGCGAATCGCCGCGAACACCTCGATAACCTCGGGCGCCGCGATCACGTAACCCAAGCGTGCGCCGGCGGCGCCAAACGCCTTGGACAGCGTATGCAGAATCACCAGGTTGGAATGCTCGGCGATAAGGCCTTGCGCCGTGGTGGCCGCGCCAAACGAATCGTCGGCAAACTCAACGTAGGCCTCGTCGACCATGACCATGCCGGGACACGCATCGCACAGGGCCGCGACAAAGTCGAGCGGCGCCACGTCGCCCGTGGGATTGTTGGGCGAGGTCACGATCGCCAGGCTGCACTCGGGCGCCGCCGCAAGCACGGCTGCCTGGTCGAGCTCAAAGCTCGCCGGGTCGCGCCACACGTCACGCACCTCGGTCTGGCACAGAGACGAAAAGAAGGCATACTCGCTAAAGCACGGCGGGCAGTTGAGCAGGGTTCTCCCCGCGCCGCCAAACGCCAGCAGATAGTTATAGAGCAGCTCGTCGCCGCCGTTGCCCACGCAGACATTCTCGCGCGCCACACCATGCCAAGCGGCAAGCTCGTCGCGCAGATCGTTGGACATGGGATCGGGATAGCGGTTGAGCGGCGTGGCAGCCAGGGCGGCGTCGACCGCCTCGCGCACGCCAGCCGGCACGGGATAGGTGTTCTCGTTGGCCGAAAGGTTGATGCGCGTGGGCGTAAAGTTGGGATCGTAGGGCTCAATACCGGCCAGGTAAGGCTGGACGAGCTCCTTCATGCGAGGCGTGAGTTCGGCCATATTAGGCCTCCCCGCCGGTTACGCCAGCGCCATCTGCGCCTGCAGCCGCCAGGTCCACGCCCTCGGCAACCGTCGCCACGGCGTCGCCCGGCCAGGCAACCTTGGTCAGGTCGGCCGCGGCGAGCGACTCGGCGCTCACGGCATCCTCGCCCTGCTCCAACACGCGGCGACGCAGTGCGGCCGAAAGCGCGTGCGCCCACAGGCCCTCGGCCTCGGCCAGACGCTGCGTAGCGGGAGCGTCGGAGAGCAGGCCCTCGGACGTATAGCATATAACGCTCGAGCGCTTAACGAACTCTTCGACCGAAAGCGGGTTGGAGAACATGGCCGTGCCGCCGGTCGGCAACGTGTGGTTGGGACCGGCAACGTAATCGCCGAGCGGCTCGGAGCTCCAAGCGCCCACAAAGATGGCGCCGGCGTTGCGAATGCCGCCGAGCAGGCCCATCGCATCCTTGCAGTGCAGCTCAAGGTGCTCGGGCGCCACGGTGTTCACGGCCTCGACGGCGGCCGCCATGTCGGCGGCCACCACGATGGCGCCTTCGTTATCGAGCGAAGCGCACGTAATCTCGGCACGCGGGGACTGCGCTACCAGAATGTCGATACCCGCCTCGACCTCACGCGCAAACTGCTCGTCGCAGGTCACCAGATAGCAGGCCGCCAGCGGATCGTGCTCGGCCTGAGCCATCAGGTCGGCCGCGACCACCATAGGCTTGGCCGTGGCATCGGCCAGCACGCAGACCTCGGAGGGACCGGCGACCATGTCGATACCCACGTCACCCGAGACAATCTGCTTGGCAGCGGCAACAAAGGCGTTGCCCGGGCCGGTGATTTTGTCGACGCGCGGAATGGTCTCGGTACCGTACGCCAGCGCGGCCACGGCCTGGGCGCCGCCCACCATATAGATTTCGTCCACGCCGCCGAGCTTGGCCGCCGCGAGCGTATACGGGCTAATCAGTCCATCCTTTTGCGGCGGGGTCACCATGACCACGCGCTCAACGCCGGCAACCTTGGCGGGAATGGCGTTCATAAGCACGGTGGAAGGGTACTGCGCGCGACCGCCCGGCACGTAGATGCCGGCCGCAGCAAGCGGGGTCACCTTAACGCCGAGCATCGTGCCGTCTGGGCGCGTGGTAAACCAGCTCTGCTCGACCTCGCGCTGGTGGAACTCGCGAATCTGGCGCGCAGCCTTTTCGAGCGCGGCGACAAAGGCCGGATCGAGGCCTTCGAGCGCGGCATCGATCTGCTCCTGCGGAAGACGGAAGCTCTGCAGCTCAACACCGTCAAAACGCTGGCAGTAATCGCGCACCGCGGCATCGCCGTTGGCACGCACGTTGGCCACGATATCGCGAGCGGCGTCGACGATGTTTTGCGGCAGCACGCCCTTACGGTTGAGCTGGTTGGTAACGAGGCGCTCACCGGGAGCAAGCTTGATGGTCTTCATTTCGGTATCCCCTATCGGTCGAGGTTGTGTTCGAAAAACGAGAGACCGGGCGGCGGCGCCAGTCGGCCCGCCGCCCGGACGTTGGGGCGCCCGTGCGTGCTCGCGCTATTGTGCCGAGCCCGCAACGGGCTCAAAATGCTTGTCCTTCACGGCTGCCGCCAAGCGATCTGCCAGATTGCGTACGCGCGGATCCAGACGTGCGGCACCCGGATTGACAAAGAAGCGGGCCGTGCAGTCCATAATGCGACCAGTAATAACGAGGTCGTTATCGCGCAGCGTAGCGCCCGTGGCGGTAATATCCACGATGCGATCGGTCATGCCGACGATGGGACCCAGCTCAATGTTACCGTGCAGCGAGACGATATCGGCGTTCACACCGCGCTCGGCATACCAGGCGCTCGCGATGCGCGGATACTTGGTGGCCACGCGAAGCGACCCGCGGCGGGCATAGTTGCGCTCGGCCTGGCCGGCGCGCCACGCGGGCTCCGCCTCGATAAAGGTGCACAGGCCGTAGCCCAGATCGACCAGCTGCAGCAAGTTGAGGTCGGCCTCGATAAGCGAGTCCCAACCGCAGATGCCGCAATCGGCACCGCCGCAGCCCACAAAGGCGGGCGCATCGCTGGGGCGCACGATGACAAACTCGATATCTCCGACCGCGCCCTCACCGGCACGCGTGTCGCGGCCGCGCACGATTAGGTGACGGCCCGGATCGCGCAACTCAGAGACGTCCAGGCCCGCGGCTTCGAGCACGTCGAGCGTATCGGCCTTGAGCGAGCCCTTGGGCACGGCGATGCGCAGCGGGCCCTCGGCGCCACGGCCCGCGGCGTGATCGCCATCGGAAGCAGCGTCCTCGGCCGAGGTGTGCGCAGCCTCCAGACGCTCGAGCGAAAAGGCGAAACCCGCCGCCGGTACCTCGATGCCGTCGCCAAATGCGCCGGTAAAGATGGAGTCGTAGCGTCCACCCGAACCGACCGGATCGGGCAAGCCACCGGCATAGGCCTTAAAGACCAGACCCGTGTAGTAATCGAAAGAGTTCATGATGGAGAAGTCGAATGACAGCACCTGGGCGTCCTCGGGTGCCAGGCCCTCGACCAGGGCACGCAGCTCGCGCGTCAGCGGCGCGACGATACCGGCGGCCTCCAGCAGCGCGTCCACGCGGTCGAGCACCTCGGCACCGCCGTGCAGACGCGGCAGCTCGCAAATGGCGGCCTTGACGGCATCGGACTCGACGCTTGCCGCCACGCGGGCATCGAGGCCCACAAAGTCGTTGGCGTGCACGCAGCGCAGGGCATCGGCGGCCAGTTCGCGATCCTCGCACGCCGCGAGCAGCTCCTTAAACGGACGCACGCTACCTGCGATAATGCGTGCATCGGGCAGTACCAGCTTACGCACGGCCTCGGCCACGAGCGAGACAATCTCGACATCGCCCGCGGTATCGCCCGCACCGATAAGCTCAAAGCCCAGCTGTGTAAACTGGCGCGAGCCGCCGGCATTGCGCTGGCACTCACGAACCACCGGCGCCTCGTAGCGAAGGCGCAGGGGCAGGTCGGCCGCGCGCATGCGGGTCGAAACCAGACGCACGATCGGCAATGTGTTGTCGGGACGGACCACCAGCAGGCGGCCATCATCGTCAAAGAGCTTAAACGGCGTGTCCGCAATGCGGCCGCCCTCCTCGAGCGAACCCTTGTCCTCGAGCAGCGGCGTTTCGACCGGCAGGTAATGATGCTCCCTAAAGCAGCCCTTCACCGTCAGCGCAATCTCCTCGCGCGCCTGAGCCTCCTCGGGCAATATGTCCCGGAATCCCCACGGTGTGGCCGTCATCTGGTGAGCCTCCTCATGCTGTGTTTCATATAGAACGAAAGACCGGCATAGCTCCGCCGGTCTTCTGGGTACTTTAGCATACTAGAGTGTTTGCGGGGAAAATCGTTCTCCTCGGCTCATAGCGTATTCATTTGGAAACATAGGGGAAAGCGCGTCCCGCCCGCCAGCCAAAAACTGGGATGCGGTTTCCGGTTGAGGTCCTCAGCGGAAAGTGTGTCCCATTCTGAGCGCCTGTTCTGGGACGTGCTTTCCGCCAGAAGCCTCAAGCGGAAAGCACGTCCCGTTTCTCAAAAAGCGTCAAACGCCAACTCGGCGCCCTGTCCCACTTAGGCGCCAATCGCACGACGATACTCTGCCATTACCTGCGCATCGGCAGCTGCGGGGTCGGCAAAATAGCGCCAGTCATAGGTCTCGGCCGAAACAACTCCGCGATAGCCGCGTGCCACCAGCCTATCCAGGTCGGCGCGCATATCGCGGTCGCCGTCACCCCAGGCAAGATGCGTCGTGCCATCTGCCGCAATATCGACAAAATGCACGTGGGCGACATCATCGCCAAGCAGATCGAAATAATCGTCGATGGTATCCCCCGCCACCGCCATAGCGCCCAAATCCAGACATGCCTTAAGTGCCGGATGATCAACTGCCTCGATCATGCGCTTCGTATCGGCCGCCGAGTTCACGATCATCGACTCAACCGGCTGTAGGGCCTCGAGCACCAGTCGCACGCCGCGCTCTCCCGCATGCTCGGCAATCGCACGCAGCATCGAGGCGCTGCGACCCCACGCGTCCTCGATCGGCTCGTTCAAAAATGCCCAGCCGCTCGAGACCATGACCTGCTCGGCTCCAAGTTCCGCCGCGATATCCACAACGTTCTTAAAGTACGCGAGCGTGCGGGCACGCGCCTCATTCCCGCGCGCCGCGATATTCCACGGCTTGGGGTTGTTCTGTTCGGGACAAAGCCCCACAATCCGAACCCCATACCGCTGCGACAGCTCCCGCACCCGCTCGAGCGAATCGTATCCATGGCAATCGACATACAGATGCATCGCCCCGGTCCAAAGCTCGCAACACGTGTAGCCCGAAGCCGACACCGAAGAAAAGAACTCCTCAAGATCAAAGTAGCGATGGCTGATATTCATAACGGCAAGCTGGGGGTAGCTCATAATTACTCTCCAACCCAAACGGGGCCCCGTTCCATATAGGAGCGGGGCCCAATTACACAAACGTTATTTGCTCTTAGTAATCGAACTGGTGATAGTAACGACGATAGTTGAGGTTGTGCTTGGTGACCGTCTCGTAGTAAGCGGCAAGGCGATCGGTGATCAGCGAGGAGAGGATCCACGGGGAGACGATGACGCGGAACTCGTCGTCAAGGCCGGGGATCGCGAACTCGGCGGTGTCGATGATGTTGATGTCGGTGTCGCCGGTCACACCGCGGGTCAGGAAGGCGCGGACGCGCTCGTCGAGCTTGCGGTTCTCGTCCTCGCCCATGAACAGGAAGACCGGGACGCCGGGCTCCACGAGCTCGAGGGTGCCGTGGAAGAAGTCGGCCGAGGTGATGTAGCGGGTGCGCTTCCACTGCATCTCCTCCAGGATGCACATCGAGAACAGGATGGTCTCGCCCCACAGGGCGCCGGAGCCGATGAACATGGTGTAGGGGGCCAGGGCGTACTTCTTGGCGAGCTCCTCGGCGCGCGGCTCGAAGCTCTTGCGGATGTCGACCAGGTGGGTCCAAACATCCTTGGTCTGCTCGATGAACTTATCGAACTGCGGGAAGCAGCCGCGGCGGTTGAGCAGGCGCAGGCCGAAGCAGTCGGC